>JBEBCR010000089.1:0-18077 GCA_041157565.1 Planctomycetota bacterium
GCAGCGCATCGCCTTGCGCCGGCTCCTGCGCCCACAACGAAGCCGGAAAGCCGACGCCGGCGACGAACGCCGCGGCCAACCAGGCACGGGGGTGGTGCATGTCGTGCTCCAGGTGCGACAGACCGCGCACGCGGGGGCGTGGGCGCAGGTCGCAATCCAAGCGGTGAGGGGGGAGCGCCCACGGGTCTTCGCAGGCGCGGGGGGGAAATCCTATCGAGAGGCGGAGGAAGCAGAAAGCACGAGGGGGCGCCAGCGCCGGAGCATGCACGGCGGACTTACATGCGGCTCTGGCCGCGGTACGACGCTCCGAAGTCTGAAGCCGCGCGTGGCTCGCTGGCGACACGGGTGGTGCCTCGCAGCCACCTGCGACACCGCGGGAGCACAATTCCAGCTTCCTTTTTCGGCGCTCCGCTGCAACTGCGGACAGACAGCCGACCCAGAAGCTGCACGCCATGCTCCGCCGCGCCTGGCATCTAGGCCAGCGGAAGATGGGCCAAACAGCCATTGGAGGGATATCAAATGGGTATTATTTTCCATCTTATGCCCTAGGGGCCGAGACTCGGCACCCCCCCCTGCAACGAACGACATTTTGCGTTCGCCCGAGGACACCACCCGGCTCTTCTTCCCTTGTGGAAGGACCCATGGATCGCACCTCGCTGCCGAACGCCTTCCAGGCTCGGCTGTTCGAGCGCAACTGGTGGCACGGCCAGTTGGCGAGCCTAGGGGACCAGCCCCCCTCCGTGTTCCTCCACGAACGCGAGGATCTCTCCTCCCCGCTCGTCGAAGTGGTGGAGATGCGCCTGCGCGCCCCGGACGGCCAACGGTTGGCCGGCCTGCGGGCGCGCCGCCGTTTCGGCCCCCCCGCGCAGGCCACGGTCGTGCGCGCCATCGGGCCGTCCGAGGTGCTCGAGCCGGATCTGGGCCAGATCGAGGCCGGCAACTTCGAGGTGGTCGTGCAACTGCCCGCCCACCACAGCCTGCGCCAACGGGTGCTGGACCTGATCCTCGCCCTGCGCTTCGCCGAGTGCGACCAGCAATGCCGCAGCGGCTCCGTCCAACTCGTGCCAGCCCCCATCGACGAAGTCGCCATCGCGCGCCGCCTCTACGAAGACGGCTTGGGGTCGCTGATCCGCCCCGCCCGGTCGTTGGACGACGGGTCGGGCCTCGGCACCTTGCCGTCCGCCTGACCGGCGCGACCGGCCGCCCGCGCTACCCGCGCAGGCCGAACACGCCGGTCGTGCGGTCCTTGTGGACGCCCTTCCACGGCAGGCAGCGCCCGTTCATGGCGACATAGACGCCGTGCGGAAGGCTCTGGGCGAAGGCCAGCGCGCTGCCCAGGTTGAAGAGCCCATCCGAGCTGCCGAAGGTGTACGGCACCATCGCGCCGGTCAGGACGATGGTCTTGCGCGGATTCGCCTCGCCCAACGTGCGCGCCGTCAGCTCCATCGTGTCGGTGCCGTGGGTGACGACGATGCGCTCCTCGGTGGCGCGCAGCACGGCTTCCAGCACGCGCGCGCGATGCTCGTCCTGCATGTCGAGGCTGTCCACGAGCATCAGCGTCTCGACCTCGATCGGCAGCTTGCACCGCCCCAGATCGAGCATCTCCGGCACGTGCGTGGCGCGGAAGTGCAGCCGCCCTTCGAGCTCCAGATAGGCCTTGTCGAAGGTGCCTCCCGTGACGAGCACGCGGATGGGTGCCGTGTCCATGCCCGAGCATCCTAGCCAGCGACGGCGCCCGCCGCGCACGTGAAGGCCATCTCACGCGCAGCGGGGCCGGCGACGAGGCGGTCCGCGCGCGGACGAAAGGCGACGAGTCGGCGGCGTCGTCCGCTTCCAAGGCCTGGCGGGCGCTATCCTCGCCGATCGCACACCATGGAACTCGTTCCCATCGACCCCGACGCGGGAGACGACCACCCCCTCCTGCGGCGCGCCGCCGAACGCCTGCGCGCCGGAGGCCTCGTGGCCTTCCCGACCGAGACGGTCTACGGGCTGGGCGCGCACGCACTCGACGAGGCCGCGGTGGCGCGCATCTACGCGGCGAAGGGCAGGCCGGCGCACAACCCGGTCATCGTGCACGTGGCCGACGCGCAGGCGGCGCGCGCGGTCGTGGCCGAGTGGACGCCGCACGCCGAGCTGCTGGCCCGCCGCTTCTGGCCGGGGCCGTTGACGCTCGTGCTGCCGAAGGGCGCCGACGTACCCGCCTCGGTGGTGGCGGGCCTCGCCAAGGTCGGCGTGCGCGTGCCCGCGCATCCGCTGGCCTTGGCCCTGCTGCGCGCGGCGCGCGTGCCCGTGGCGGCGCCGAGCGCCAACCGCTCGAACGAGGTCTCGCCGACGACGGCGCGGCACGTGGTCGAGTCGCTGGAGGGCGCCGACGTGCTCGTGCTCGACGGCGGAGCGTGCAGCGTGGGCATCGAGAGCACCGTGGTCGACGTGTCCGGCCCGCGGCCCGTGCTCCTGCGGCCGGGCGGCGTCGCGCGCGACGAGCTCGAGCGCGCGCTCGGCGTGCCGATCGCGACCGTCGAGGAGGTGCGCGACGACGCGCCGCGCGCGGCGCCGGGGATGCTGAAGAAGCACTACTCGACGCGCGCGCCGCTCGCCACGACGCCGCATGGCGACCTCGCCGCGCTGCGCGCGCGGCTCCTGCGCGCGCCGACGCCGCGCGCGGCCCTGGTGTTCGAGTCGGCCGCGCGCGAGCTGCGCGGCGAGCCGCTCGTCGTCGCCATGCCAGACGATCCGCGGGCCTACGCGCGGCGCTTGTACGCGGCGCTGCGCGAGCTGGACGCGCGCGCGCCGGCCTTGATCGTGGTCGAATCCCCGCCGCCGGGCGTGGCGTGGGACGCGCTGCGCGACCGGCTGTCGCGCGCCGCGGCGGGCGCGGACGACGCGGCGGGCTGACGCGGCCGCTACCAGGCGCGCGCTACTCGCCGCGAAGGTGCGGGTGGAACCCGTCGATGCGCGGCACGTCGTCGTCCTCGACGCCCAGCGCGCGCACGAGCCGCGGCGGCCGCGCCTCGCCCTCGAGCTCGAAGCGCAGCTCTCCGGCGCGCATGGCGGCGCCGAGGTGCGCGTGCGCCGCCGTTCCATCGGCCCGCAAGTCCAGGCGCGCCAGCTCGCGTCCATCGGGCGCGAGCACCCGGACGGCGGAGTCGCGCGTCGCGTCGCCGCCGCCATGCGCCAGCCACAACTGGTCGACCCACGCTCGACTCGTGCCGATGGGCAGGCGCAGGCGCGCGCCGTCGCGCACGAGGCTCGTCTCGTAGAGCACGTCGCGGTAGCGCGCCGTCGTCCACCTCGGCGCGTCGACTGCCGCGGCCGGGGCGGGCTTGCCGGCCTTCGCCGCCATGTAGGAGGCGATGCGCGCCGACTCCTCGCGCGCGCCGTGCTCGCGCTTGGCCTCGTAGTAGCGGTAGTACGCCTTCTCGTGCTCGCTCCAGGCGTTGCCTTCCCAGTAGTCGCCGGAGAACGGCACGAGCAGGTCCATCCAAGCCGCCAGGCGCCGCTCCTCGTCCTCGTCGAGGCGCGCGCCGTGGTGGCCGGCGTCGAGCAGCGCGAACAGCTCGCTCTGCGCCGAGCCGGCGAAGTACGGCGGCAGCTCCGTGGGCCGCGACATCTTGCTGATCCAGCTGACGAGTCCGGACTCGGGTTCGGCGTGCCAGTTGCCGTCGTCGCCGCGCCGCGCCTCGACCAGGTTCAGGTACGAGCGCGTCCAGCGGCGCTTGTTGATGTTGCCGTCGTCCACGGGAACGCCGCGCAGGTCCATCGCCTCGGACCGCGAGCCGTCGTGGCATCCGACGCACTTGGCGTCGAGGATCGGCTGCACCTCGCGCGCGAAGCTGAAGCCGCGCGGCGGGCCCTGGAACGGACGCAGCCGCTGCACGCCGTGCCTCCACGCCATGGTGCCGTCGTCGGCGAACGGATGCGCGTTGGCGTCCTGCTTCTCGTGGCAGCCCACGCAGCCCTTCTGCTCGCCGGGGCGCAACGTGTCCCAGCTGCGCGTCGTCTGGATGGCGCGGCCGCGCTCGTCGAGCACCTGCAGGTAGATGGAGGCCATCGCCGGCACCTCGAACAGGGCCGAGCCGTCGGCGTGGATGTCGACGTCGCCGAGGATGCGCTTCACGTCCCACGTGCCGTTGGCCACGGCCACCGGCGCGCTGTTCAGCGAGCCGCCGCCCTCGCCGTGGTTGAAGGTCTGCCCCACGCCGGCCGCGCGGTAGTCCAGCTCCACCACGCGGATCGCCTTGGCCGCGCCGCGCGGCACGCCTTCCAGCCCCTTGCCGCGGTAGACGTCGTGCACGTAGTACACGCCCGTGCCGCGCGCGTAGTCGACGGTGTCGGCGATGGTCGGCGCGTGGGGCTTCCTGCCGATCGGCACCATGCGCGCGACGTCCAGCTCGGGATCGGCGTGCAGCAGCTCGCGCTCGCCGTCGGCGTTCATCCAGTACAGGCCGAAGCGCTCCACGCCGTGCGCGGGGCGATGGCTGGCGAAGAGCTGGGTCTCCGACAGGGGGAACGGATGGCGGAACAGCTCGCCATCCTGCATCGCCACGTCGACGCGCTCGTACGGCACGACGCGGCGCGGCGCGATGAACTCCATGCCTTCGCCCTCGTCGCGCCCCTTGTCGACGTCGAGCAGGACGAGCTTGCCTTGCTGGAGGGTGTGGTGGCCCGCGGCGATGGACATCGACTTGCGCGAGCCCGGCACGCCGCGCGTGTGCAGCAAGGACGTCGGGAACCACGAGTTGCCGCCGTAGTGCACGCGCTGGTCCTGCCCGTCGGGACGCATGGAGAACACCGGGTGCGGGAAGTTCTGGCCGCGGTCGTTGTAGTCCCAGCGCGTGTACGCGAGGCGTCCGTCGGAGAGCAGCGCGGGATGCAGCGCGTGCACCTGGTCCACGGCGAGGCGCCGGATGTGCCGCCCGTCGGAGTCCATGCGGTAGAGGTTGCTGATCTCGGTCCACCAGCAAGGCACGCTCTGCTCGGGGCGCGTCGAGGCGAAGACGATGTCGCCGTCGGGCAGGCAGGCTGGTTCGTAGTCGGCGCGTCCGATGCCGCTGGTCAATTGGCGCAATGCGCCGTCGGCGAGGCGCAGTTCGTGGATGTGGTAGTCGTCGAGGCGGTCGGAGCGCTTCCACGCGAAGACCAGCTCCTCGCGGTCGAACGACAGGTCGACGTCGCGCAGCATGCCGTGCGGGTCGTCGAGCAGCACGCGGCGCGTGGCGAGGGTGGACCCCGGCGCGAACTCCAGCACGGCGAGGCGCGCGCCCGGCTTGAAGAAGCGCTCGGCGCGCGCGTCGCTCAGGCCTTCGGTGTAGCCGATGAAGCTCATGTGCACCGTGTGGCCTTCGGTGAAGGCGATCGGCCCCCACTCCGCCAAGGCGGCTCCGACGCGCCGTTCGCGCCGCGCCAAGGCCGCCGACTCGTAGTCGCGCAATGCGGCCACCGCGTCGTCGCGCGTGATCGATGCGCCCGCGCTCGCCGCCGCGCGGCGCGCGAGTTCGAGCCGACGTTCGGGCTCGAGGATGCCGGGCGCGTCGACGCCCAGGTCCTGCAGCAGCCAATCCGCCGCCACCGGCCAAGCTCGCGCGAACTCGCGCCATCGCGCCGCGCGCTCCGCGCCCCGCTCGTCCTGCGGCCGCGCGACAACGGCGCGACCAGCCTCGTCGAGCGCGTCGATCCAGTGGACGACCGGACGCTCCACCGCGGCGGACAAGCTGGCGACGCAGGCAAGGAGGAACTGGTGCACCAGCGCATCCTAGCGGGCAAGCCCGCTTCGCGCCCGGCGCCGCCGGTCCCGCGCGCCTCCCGCTAGCGATCGCCGGCGGCCTGGCGCGCCGCCGCGCAGCGCAGGCGCAGGTTCTCGGCGCGCATGTGGAGCTTCATGTCCTTGTCCGCGGGCATGGGCAGGTCGTTGCCCGGGAAGTTGCCCTGCATCTGCTGCCAGTAGCGCATCTCTTCGAGATAGCGCTGCTCCTCGGCGTTCCACTGGGCCCTCGCCAGCTCGTACTCGTCGCAGACGCCGGGAGTGGCGGGCCGCGCCTCGGCGGCGACGCGCTGGATGGCCGCCGGGTCCAGCGCCAGCCCTCGGGCCAGGACGTCCATGCCCGAGGCGAAGCGCGAACGCGCGGACTCGAGGCACATCAGGTCGATCGTCGCGTAGCAGCCGCCGTCGACGAGGATGACGGTGTCCAAGAGGAGTTGCCCAAGCTCCGAACGCGCCCGCCAACGGCCGCGGACCGCGCCCGTGGCCAGGGCCTCGGGAGCGCCTTCGCGGCCGAGGATGGCGATGCCCTGCCTCGGCAAGGAGGCCTGCAAGCCACGCTCGTAGACGGCGTGCAGCCCTTCGAGCGACAAGCCCAGTTCTCCCGGCGCCAGTGGCGCGAAGGCGATCCGGACCGAACCTTCGTGCGCGGCCTCGGGCGCCAGGCCGGGGTCGAGCACGACGACCTCGTCCGTCGCCTCGGCGACCTTCCAGCCGGCTGGCAGCACGAAGGACACGCCGCCCCGCGGATGGACCCAAGTCTCGAGGCCGTTGGCGCGCGCCTCGGCCTCGGCGGCGGCCGGGATGCGCGCTCGCGATGGCTCCCCGCAACCGATGGCGGAGAGAGGGAGGAGCAGCAAGGAGGCGAGCTGGAAGGCCCGGGCAAGGCGCATGGGGAGCATCCCAACGGGGTTCGAGGGTCCGAGGGACTGGCCGATGCCGCCCACTCTGGGCTTGCAAGCGCGCGGGCAAGGCCGACATCACCTCGAATCCGCTGTTTTTGCGCGCGGCGGCGCCCGAGCGGTCGTTCGCCCGGCTTCCGACGCGGGCGCCGCTGTGCTGGAATCGCGCCATGCTGTGCAGCTTGGCGATGGTCGGGGCGGCGCTCTTCGCCCAGGGAGGCGCCTCGCGCGTCGCGTCGAAGGAAGAGCGGCTCGAGCTCGACGCGCGCTCCGTGGCGCCCTACGCGCGCCTCGCGCTGGGCTGCGTCCACAAGGAGTACCCCAACAAGATCGCGCACGTCCTCGCCTCGAAGGACGACGTCGCGCCCCCGAGCAGCCTGACGCCGGCCTTCCATGGGTGCTTCGACTGGCACTCGGCCGTGCACGGGCATTGGATGCTCGCGCGCGTCTTGCGCACGTGGCCTGGAGTGGAGGGCGCCGGCGAGATCCGCGCGGCGTTGGCCAAGAGCTTGACGAGCGCGAACATCGCCGCCGAGGTCGCCTACCTCTCGGCGCCGGGGCGCGAGACCTTCGAGCGGCCCTACGGCCTGGCGTGGCTCCTGCAGTTGGCGGCCGAGCTGCGGCAATGGGACGATCCCGACGCGCGCGCATGGTCGGGGACGCTGGCGCCGCTGGAGTCCGCCTGCGCGCGGCGACTGCGCGAGTGGCTGCCCAAGCTGACGCACCCGATCCGCACCGGCGAGCACAGCCAGACGGCGTTCGCGCTCGGACTGGCGCGCGATTGGGCCGTGGTGGCGGGCGACGCGGACTTCGTGGCGCTGGTCGACGAGCGCGCGCGCGCCCACCACCTCGGCGATCGCGACTGGCCGCTGCGCTTCGAGCCCTCGGGCCAGGACTTCCTCTCGCCGGGCCTCGCGGTCGCGGACCTGATGCGGCGCGTGCTGCCGCGCGAGGAGTACGCGGCGTGGCTGCGCCAGGCCTTGCCGTCGATCCCGCGCGAGGCCGAGGCGCGCTGGCTCGAACCCGCCGTCGTCTCCGACCGCTCCGACGGCAAGCTGGCGCACCTCGACGGATTGAACCTCAGCCGCGCGTGGATGCTGGACGGCGTCGCCTCGGCGCTGGCGGCCGACGACCCGCGCCTTGCCGCGCTGCGGCGCGCCGCGCGCGAGCACCGCGCCGCGGGGTTGGCGTCGGTCCTCGACGCGCCCTACGAAGGCTCGCACTGGCTCGGCAGCTTCGCCATCTACCTCGCCACGGGACGCGGCCTCGCGCCCTGACGCGCGCGGCCGCCGACCTTCAGCGGTTGGGGTTCGGCCCCATCGCCACCAGCAGCACGGCGCGCGCGTTGGACGCGTTCTCGACCCCGTGCGGCTCGCCCGGCGCGGACCAGCACAGCTCGCCCGGTCCGATCTCGCGCGTCTCGGCGCCCAAGGTGGCGCGCACGCGGCCTTCCAAGACGAAGTAGAACTTGCTCGCGTCGGCGTGCGCGTGGGTCTTCTGCGCCTGCCCCGGCTCGAGGCAGTAGACGTCGCAGAACATGTGCGCCGTCTCGAACAGGTTGACCTTCTGCATCTTGTCCGCCGCGAAGCGCACGACGCCCTTGGAGTCGACGAAGCCCATGCGGGAAGCATAGCGCGGCCCGCTCGAGCGGCCCCCATCGTTCCGGTGCCCGCTGGCGCTAGAGTGGCGGGCCATGGCGCGCGGCACCAACCCCGAGGCGCGGCGATTGGCCGCGGACGCCTCGCGCGAGGCGAACTGGAAGCGCTTCGGTCCGTACCTGGCCGCGCGCCAGTGGGGCACGGTGCGCGAGGACTACTCCGCCGACGGGGATTGCTGGTCGTACTTCACGCACGAGGACGCGCGCAGCCGCGCCTACCGCTGGGGCGAGGATGGACTGCTCGGCTGGACCGATCGCCAGTGCCGCATCTGCTTCTCCATCGCCTTGTGGAACGGACGCGACCCGTTCCTCAAGGAGCGCCTGTTCGGCCTCGTGCACCACGAAGGCAACCACGGCGAGGACGTCAAGGAGGAGTACTACTTCCTCGAGTCGACGCCGACGCACTCGTGGTGCAAGGCGCTGTACAAGTACCCGCAGGTCGCCTTCCCCTACGAGGACCTGCGCGCCACCAACCGGCGCCGGACCAAGGACGAGCCCGAGTACGAGCTGGTCGACACGGGCGCCTTCGCCGACGACCGCTACTTCGACGTGGAGGTCTGCTACGCCAAGGCGGGTCCGGACGACACGCTCGTGCGCATCGTGGCCACGAACCGCGGCCGCGAACGCGCCACGCTGCACCTCCTGCCCACGGCGTGGTTCCGCAACACCTGGTCGTGGGGCTGCCGCGAGGAGGGCTGCGACGCGCGCCCCCGCCTCAAGCGCGAGGGCGAGCGACGCATCCGACTCGACGAGCCCACGCTCGGGCGCTACGAGCTGTCGCTGGACGAGGTGCCCGGCGCGCGCCTCGAGCTGCTGTTCACCGAGAACGAGACCAACGCGCGCAAGCTGTGGGACGCGGAGAACGCCTCGCCGTTCGCCAAGGACGCCTTCCACGAGCACGTCGTCGAAGGGCGCGCGGGCGTGGTCAATCCCGCCGAGCACGGCACCAAGGCCGCCTTCCACGTGGTCGTCGAGCTCCAGGGCGGCGAGTCGCGCGAGCTGCGCCTGCGGCTGCGGCCGACCGAGGACGCCCCGCGCGAACGCTTCGGCGCCGGCTTCCGACGCGCCTTCGCGGCCCGCAAGTCGGAGCACGACGCCTTCTACGATTCGCTCGAGCACGCGCCGCTGGGAGACGACGAGCGCGCCGTCGCCCGCCAGGCGTGGGCGGGCCTCTTCTGGTCGAAGCAGTTCTACCACTACGCGGTCGATCCTTGGCTGCAGGGCGACGAGGCCCAGCCGCGCCCGCCGGAGTCGCGCAAGGCCGGCCGCAACCACGAGTGGCGCCACTTCCACGCGCGCGACGTGCTGTCGATGCCGGACACGTGGGAGTACCCGTGGTTCGCCGCGTGGGACAGCGCCTTCCACATGGTCGCCATGGCGCGCGTCGACCCGCAGTTCGCCAAGGAACAGCTGCTCTTGTTCCTGCGCGAGTGGTACATGGCGCCCAACGGCGCGCTGCCGGCCTACGAGTTCCAGTTCGCCGACGTGAACCCGCCGGTGCACGCGTGGGCCTGCTGGCGCGTGTACAAGGGCACGGCGGCGCGCGGCAAGCGCGACCGCAAGTTCCTGGCGCGCGCCTTCCACAAGCTGCTGCTCAACTTCACCTGGTGGGTGAACCGCAAGGACCCCGACGGGCGCAACATCTTCTCGGGCGGCTTCCTCGGGCTCGACAACATCGGCATCTTCGACCGCTCGCGCCCGCTGCCGGGCGGCGGGCAGCTGATGCAGGCCGACGGGACCGCGTGGATGGCGTTCTTCTGCCTCAACATGCTCGGCATGGCGGTCGAGCTCGCGCAGGAGGACGACGCCTACGAGGACGTCGCCAGCAAGTTCTTCGAGCACTTCGTCGGCATCTGCGACGCGATGAACAAGCTGGGCGGCAAGGGCCTGTGGGACGAGGAAGACGGCTACTACCACGACGTCATGCTGCTCGACGGCCGGCCCGTCCCGCTGCGCGTGCGTTCGATGGTGGGCCTCGTGCCGCTGGTCGCCTGCGCGGTCGTGGACGAGGCCTCGGTCGCGCGACTGCCGCGCATGCGGCGGCGCATCGAGTGGTTCCTCGCCAACCGCCGCGACCTGGCCGAGGGCATCTCCTACTTCGAGCGCGACCCGGCGACCGGCCGCGGCCTGCTCGCCATCCCCTCGCGCCAGCGCCTGCTGCGCGTGCTCGAGCGCGTCTTCGACGAGTCCGAGCTGCTGTCGCCGCACGGCGTGCGCTCGCTGTCGAAGGCGCACGAGTCGGCGCCCTTCTCGCTGCGCATCGCCGGCGAGGACTTCCGCGCCGAGTACGAGCCGGCCGAGACGAAGCACCGCATCTTCGGCGGCAACTCCAACTGGCGCGGCCCGGTGTGGTTCCCGCTCAACTACCTGCTGGCCGAGGCGCTGCGCCGCTACCACCACCACTACGGTCCCGAGGCGACGGTCGAGATCGGCAAGGGGTCGGGCCGGCGCGTCGACCTGCGCGAGGCCGCGAGCGAGATCGAGCGGCGCCTCGCCAGCCTGTTCCTGCCCGGACCGGACGGCAGGCGGCCGTGCCACGGCGACGACCAGCGCTACGCGCGCAACCCCGGCTGGAAGGACCTCGTCCTGTTCCACGAGTACTTCGACGGCGACACGGGCAAGGGCCTGGGCGCCAGCCACCAGACGGGCTGGACCGCGCTGGCCGCGCGCTGCCTCGAGAACCTCGCCACGGAGCGCGCGCGCGCCGGACGAGCGGGCAAGGCGCGGGGCGGAAGGTCGTAGTCGCCCGCGCGCGGACTAGAATGCCGCGCTCCATGTGGCGACTCGAGTCCAGCTACGCGCAACTGCCCGACGCCTTCCACGAACGGGCGGCGCCCGCGACGTTCCGCGCGCCGCGCCTCGTCGCGTTCAACCAGCCGCTGGCCGCCGAGCTCGGCCTCGATGTGCCTGGCGAATCCGAGGAGCGGCTGGCGCGGGTCTTCGGCGGCCAAGAGCTGCCGCCGGGCGCCAACCCCATCGCGCAGGCGTACGCGGGGCACCAGTTCGGCCACTTCGCCATGCTCGGCGACGGGCGCGCGCTGCTCTTGGGCGAGCAGAGGACGCCCGATGGCCGGCTCGTGGACCTGGCCTTCAAGGGCTCGGGCCAGACGAGCTACTCGCGGCGCGGCGATGGACGCGCCGCGCTGGGGCCGATGCTGCGCGAACTGGTCGTGGGCGAGGCGATGCACGGCCTCGGCATCCCCACCACGCGCGCCTTGGCCGTCGTCGCCACGGGCGAGCCCGTCATGCGCGAAGGCATGCCGCCGGGCGCCGTGCTGACGCGCGTCGCCGCCAGCCACCTGCGCGTGGGCACGTTCCAATACGCGGCCGCGTGGCACGGGCATCTCGTGCGCGCGCTCGCCGACTACGCCATCGCGCGCCACGATCCGGCGCTCCTCGACGCGCCGCGGCCGCACCTGGCGTTCCTGCGCGCCGTCGCGCTGCGGCAGGCGCGCCTCATCGCGCGCTGGCAGCTCGTCGGCTTCATCCACGGCGTGATGAACACCGACAACACGAGCATCTCCGGCGAGACGATCGACTACGGTCCGTGCGCGTTCATGGACGCCTACGACCCCGACACGGTGTTCAGCTCCATCGACGAAGGCGGGCGCTACCGCTACTCGCACCAACCCGCCATCGGCCAATGGAACCTCGCGCGGCTCGCCGAGGCGCTGCTGCCGCTCTTGGCGCCCAAGGAGGAACCGGCCATCGAAGCCGCCCACGAGGTGCTGGATGAGTACCGCGTGGTGCACGAGCGCGAGTGGCTGGCGGGCATGCGCGCCAAGCTGGGACTCGCCATGGCGGAGGACGGCGACCGCGCGCTCGTGGACGAGCTGCTCGCGCGGCTGCACGCCGCGCGCGCCGATTGGACCATCGCCTTCCGCGCCCTGTCGACCGGCGCCGGCCTGCCGCTGTCGCTGTCCGTCGATCCGGCCTTCGACGCGTGGATGGAGCGCTGGCGCGCGCGCGCCGCGCGCGAAGGACGCTCGATCGAGGCCGCCCGCGCCGCCATGCTGCGCGTCAATCCGGCCATCATCGCGCGCAACCACCGCGTCGAGGAGGCGCTGCACGCCGCGGAGAGGCGCAACGACCTGCGACCGCTGCACGCCCTGCTCGACGCGCTGCGCCGGCCCTTCGATCCGACCGCGGCGGACGCGCGCTACGTCGAGGCGCCGCCGGCGAGCTTCAAGGACTACCAGACCTTCTGCGGCACCTGAGGCCGCATCGTCGCGCGGGCCGTCGTGGTATCGTCCGCGCATGCGTCGTGCGGGCGGCTACGGTTGGTTCATGGTCGCTGGCCTCGCCGCCATGGGGGTCGTGGCCGCGCTGGGACTGCGCTCGCTCGCCGAAGAGACGAACCTCGCGCGCGTCCGGCACGCGGAGCAGTTGGACGGCGTCGCGCGCGGCGTCGCGCGCCAGTTGAGCGACGACGTCGCCGCGATCGAAGCGCGACCGCAGGCGTTGGCTTGGCGGGCCGGACCGGATGGCGGCTTGCGCGAGCCTGCGCCGCTCGTCCGCACCGCTGCGGATCCGCTGGTCGAGTCGATGCAAGCCGACCTCGCGCGGGAGCTGTCGCGCCTGGAGGGCGCGGGCGAAGACGAGCGCGTCGTCGAGCGGTTGGCGGCCATCGTCCAACTGGCGCCGCGGCCCGAACTCGCCGCGTGGGCGCTGTTGGCCCAGGCCGCCAAGGCGGAGAAGCGCGGCGAACTCGACGCGGCGCGCGCGCGCCTGGAGACGGTGGTGGCCGCCTTTCCGGCCACGCGCGACGCTCGCGGGCTGCTGCACGCCCATGCCGCGCGCGCCGAACTGCTGCGCCTGCAAGGCGATCCCCTCGAGGGATTGCGACAGCTGCATGCGGACGCGCTGCGGGGCCGCGCCACCCTCGACGACACGGCCAACGCGGCCTTGGCTGCGCGGCTGGAGGAGCGCATCGCCGCGCGTGCACCCGCCGTGGCCGCGGAGGCGCGCGCAGCCGCCGTCGAAGCGGCTCGACCGCTGCGCTTGCAGGCCGCGTGGTCGAACGGCGTTTCCGAATGGCTCGCCCGCGGCGGCGGCGGAGCGCGCGTGTTCCAGCTGCCGCCGGATCCGTTGGCGGTGCGACCCGACTCGGCGAGCGTCATCGTCGTCGCCCATGGCGCGACCGACGGCTGGAGCGGCCATGCGCTCGAACTCGATCGGCTCGCTTCCGCGACCCTCGAGCAGGCCGCGCGCGGCGGCTGGGACGAGCTTGGCCTTGCGGCCTCGCTGCAGGCGCCCGACGGCCGCACGGTGCTCGGCTCCGCGCCCGCGGCGGACGCGGCGGCGGCCAGCGAGCTGCTGGGCGGCGCGCTCGAGGGCTGGACGCTGCGCATCCACGGTCGCCTGTCGGCGGAACGCGTCGCGGCCGAGCGGCGAGGCTTCATCGCCATCGCCGCGTTGACCATCGGCGCGCTGCTGGCGGCCGCCGGCGCGGGCTGGGCGACTTGGCGCGCCCTGCGCCGCGAACAGCGCAACGTGCGCGAACGCGAGCAATTCGTGGCCGCGGTGACGCACGAACTGAAGACGCCGCTGGCCTCGATCCGCCTGCTGGCCGAGCTCATCGAGCGCGGCGGCCTGGAGCCGTCGGCCGCCAGCGAGTTCGGCGGACGCGTGGTGCGCGAATCGGACCGCCTCGCGAAGCTCGTCGACGCGATCCTGCGCTACTCGCGCCTCGAGCACGGCCTCGACGCCGCGGACCTGCGCCCCGTCGAAGTCGCCGCCCTGCTGCAGGAAGCGGCGCAAGCGGTGGCCGCGATCGCGGCCGAACGCGGCCACCAGATCCGGTGCGCGGCGCCGGGGGCGCGCCTCGTCGTGCGCGGCGAACAGGGCGCACTGGTCGGAGCCGTGTCAGAACTGCTGGACAACGCGACCAAGTACGGCGCTCCCGGCGAAGGCATCGAACTGGCGGCGCGCTCGAGCGACGGCCGCGTGCGCATCGAGGTGCTCGACCGGGGCAGAGGCGTGCCCGACGCCGAGCGCGAGGCCGTGTTCCTGCCGTTCAAGCGGCTCGGCGACGAGCTGGTGCGCGAGCGTCCCGGCGTGGGCCTCGGCTTGGCGCTGGTGCGCGGTGTTGCGGCGGCCCACGGCGGCACGGCAGGCTGCGAGGCGCGCGCGGGCGGCGGGTCGTGCTTCTGGCTCGAGCTGCCGCTGGAGCCGGCCTGAGGCGCAGCCCATGGGAACCAAGCAACGCATCCTGGTGGTCGAGGACGAAGAGGCGCTCGTCGTCGGGTTGCAGTACGCGCTGGGACGCGAAGGCTACGAGGTCGTCGTCGCGCGCGACGGCGCCGAAGCGCTGCAGTGCCTGCGCGCGACGGCGGCGGATCTGGTGCTGCTCGACGTGATGCTGCCGAAGATGTCCGGCTTCGACGTGCTGGCGCAGCTGCGGCGCGAGGGGCGCACCTTGCCCGTGATCATGTTGACTTCGAAGAACCAGGAGATCGACAAGATCCAGGGCCTCGACCTGGGCGCCGACGACTACGTCACGAAGCCGTTCAGCCTCGGCGAGCTGTTGGCCCGCGTGCGCGCGCAGTTGCGACGTGGAGCCGCGCGGGAAGACGAGCCGGACCACCTCGTCCTCGGCCCGGCGGCGATCGACCTGCGCGGCATGCGCGCGACGCTCGACGGCCGCGTCGAGGAGCTGTCGCTGCGCGAGGTCGACATGCTCAAGCTCCTGTGGGCGGAACGGGGGCGTCCCGTCTCGCGCGAACGCTTCCTCGAAGTGGTGTGGGGCCACGAGCGCTTCCCGACGACGCGCACCGTCGACCAGCACATGGTCAAGCTGCGCCAGAAGGTGGAACGCGACCCTGCGCAGCCGCGGCATCTCCTGACGGCGTTCGGCATCGGGTACCGGCTGGAGCCCTGAGCGCGCGGCGCGCCTCCGATGGAGGCCCGCGGCGGGTTTGACAACGTTTGACAACTGCGTGGCACGCCCATGACAAGATCCGGCGGCCTGGGTCGTCTGATGGGGCCAAGGAGACATCCGCCATGCTCGAGACCGCTGCCTTCGCCATCCGTTCCCTTGTCCCGCCGCGCTGCCGGCCTGCCGTGATGGCCGCCTGCTTGCTGGCCGCCGCGCCGCTCCTGGCGCAGACCCCGTCGCCACGCGCGAAACTGGAAGCCGCGCACTACGCCGACAGCGTGCAGCGCGACGCGGCCGCCGCCGAGGGCGGCTACCGCGCCGCGATCGAGGCGGCTCGCGCCGCCGGCGACGCCAAGACCGCCGAGGAGGCGCAGGTGGCGCTCGACGCGCTCCTCGCGCGCAGCGGCAAGGCGCCGGCCAGGCCCGAGGCCGCGCAGGAACTGCCGGCCGGCATCGTGCAACTGCTGAGCGGCGGCAGCGACGAGTTCGCCGTGCGCTGCCGCAGCCTCGCGCTGTACGGCGACCAGATCGTGCCGCTCTTGGCGCAATGCGTAGCCACGCCGGCGGGAGCGTCGATCATGGTCGTCCACCGCGAGGGCTCGTACACGCATGTGAACGACCCGCTGCTCGCGGTGTCCACCCTGGCCCTCGTCCGCACGCCGGCCGCGGACAAGGCTCTCGTCGGCGCCCTGGGTTCGAACGATCCCGTGTTCCGCCACAAGGTGGTCGCGGCCGTCGACAAGACCCGGCTCGACGTGCTGCTGGCCGCGTCGAACGATGCCGTCGACGCCATTCGCGCGCTGGCCGCGTCCAAGGCCTTGCAGAGCGACGATCCAGGCGTCGCGCAGCTGGCCCGCGCCTCTGCGCTGCGCGGCGAGCGCGAGGGCGTCGAGTGGCTAGCACGCAACGACTGGCGCGCCGCATGGGCGCTGGCCGAGCAGGGTGTCCCCGGCCTCGACCCGCTGAACGTCTTCCGTTCGATGAACGCGGCGCGGATCATGTACGCCGAGGGCTTCCCAGCGTTCGAGGCCGCCGTCCGCTTGCACATGGCGGCCAAGATCCCCGTGGTGCGCGAGGAGTCGGAGCGGCTGCTGAGCCAGATGCCGCGCCACCTGATGCCGCAGGATGGCGGCACGCGCGGCTCCATGTACGGTCCGGAGCTCGACCAGCGGATGCACGCCCTGGCGCGCGCCACGCGGCTCCCCGTGTTCCTGGACGCCTTGAGCCTCACGGACCCCGTCGATCGCATCCTCACGGCGAGCGCCTACGTCCGCGACGGTGCGCTCGACCAGAAGGGCCTGTCCAGCGTGGAGATGAAGCTGCTGCCTGGCGACTTGCGCGACCGCCCGCGCGAATCGAAGTCGTTGGTCGAGCTCGCGACGCTGGTGGCCGCGCGCAAGGACGATCCGGCGGAACTCTCGATGCTCGCGAGGATCGGGACACTGATGGCCTCTCGCGACAGGGTCGACGAAGACGAAGCGACGAGCCTGGAACGCCTGGACGAGGCCATCGCCTTGTCGCACGTCCTGCGCACGCCCGCCCAGCGTGCCGCCATGACCAAGATCGCGGTGAGAGCCGTGAACGGCCGCAGGGACAAGCTCCGCAGGGCGCTCTTGCCGACGGGTTCGATGCCGAAGACGGCCATCTCGCTGGGCGAATGGCTGCTGGAGACCGGCAACCACGAGGAGTTCGCCGTCGAAGCCATGAACGTCTACGCCGCCGGCGGCAGCAGCGACGCAAACGAACTGCTGCCCAAGCTCTGCGACTTGCTGCAGGCGGGCCGCAAGCAAGTGGCGCTGGTCGGTCGCCAAGTGGTCGAACGCGCCCACGCCGAGGACGCCGCGGCGACCAGAGCGATCCTCGCCGAGCGGCTCGCCCGCGCGGTCGCGGCGGCCGCTTCGGGTGCCGACGCCGCCCACGTGCTGGTGGCGAACTTGAGCATCCTCGCGCAACACCTGCCCGACGACGAGGGCGTCGGGATCATCCGTGCGGTCGCGGCCAACGCCTCGCCGGCGTGCGTGGCCCGGCTGGTGATCCTGCCGAGGGACGTCACCGATGGTCGCAGCGCCCCGACGCCAGGCCAGCTGGGCATGCTGGTCGAACTGCTGCCGCGGGCCATGGCGATCGACGAGGGCGGCGGCGTGGTGGCGGCCTTGGCGATCTTCCAGCGCACCCTGCACGAGCCCGCGTTGCCCGTGATCGGCGCTGCGCTGCGCAGCTCGTCGCTCGACGTGCGCACCGCGGCGCAGGAGGCGATGAAGGTCTTCCGCGAACAGCGCGAGGCGCTCGAGGAGTTCGAGATGTGGATGCAAGCCGCGCGCCAAGAGGCCTCGACCACGACCCAGCTCGTCGAGCTCTTGCGCTCGGACGACCGCGCGGTCGTGCTGGGAGCCGTGCGCTCGCTCGCCGCCATCAAGGCTCGCGCCGCGCTGCCGGAACTCGTCAAGTTGATCGGACGGGGCGACAAGGAGCTGACGGCCGCCGTGGAAGCCGCCATCGCCGCCATGGCGGCCGGCGCGCCCGACTTGCGGCCGAGGGACTAGCGCCGACACCGAGGCGACGAGCAGCTTGCCGCCAGCACGCGTCCACGGGCGCGGCTGGCGGCCCTTGCATAGGGCTCGCACCCCGTCCAGCGCCCGCTCCCGCGAGGATCGGTGCCGCGGCGTAGACTGTCTCGTGGCATGAACACCTTCTCCCTCCTTCCCTTGGCCCGCTTCGGGGTCCTCGCCACCCTCCTCGCCACCCTCCTCGCCGCCTCGGTGCACGCTGCACCCCGCGATTGGACGAACAACGGCGGCAACGCCGGACGCAACGGCCAGACGCGCGCGATCGGGCCCGACGCGCCGGTCCAGGCGTGGAGCGGCGGTCGCCAATCCGTGATCG
>JBEBCR010000090.1:0-7823 GCA_041157565.1 Planctomycetota bacterium
CTACGTCATCATGGGCGCGGGCGACGCGCTGACGATCGAGTTCGACGGCTCCAAGCTGCCGCCGGTCAAGGAAGGCTGGCGCCGCGACTGGCTGGTCTACCTGGACGGCTGGGCCAAGGACCGCGATCCCAACACGACTCTCGCCGAGCGCGTCGAGCCGCTGCCCTTCCACGGCATGAGCGGCTATCCCTACCGCGACGACGAGCGCTTCCCCGACACGGAGGCGCATCGCAAGTGGCAGGCGGAGTGGAACACGCGCGAGGCCTGGAACTGGGTCCGACCCGTCGACCCGGTCGGCGAGGCGGCGTGGCTGCTGCAAGCCAGCCGGCGCTGAGTCGAGGCCGCCCGGCCTAGGGCCTGGCGGCGGCCAAGTCGGCTTCGAGGGCCGCGCGCAAGCGATCCGAAAGCGGCGCCTTGCCGCGCGTGCGCGCATCCCACGCCACGAGGCGCGCCTCGCACTCGACCAGCAAGCGCGCGCCGTCCGAGGCGAGGATGCGGTAGCACTGCGTGAACGAGGTGGCGCCGATCTCGAGCGTCGACAGCTCGACGAGCACCTCGACGCCGCCCGCGCCCGGCGCGATCCAGCGCGTGTTCGCCTGCGCCAGCACGAAGGGGAAGTCGGCGCCCTCGAGCAAGCGGTGGTGGCGGCACCACGCCAGGCGCGCCTCCTCGCACAGTGTCAGGCTGGCGGCGTTGTTGAGGACGCCCTGGCGATCCTCGTCGGACCAGCGCGTGCGCAGGGTGTAGCGGTGCTGGGGTTTCTTGGCGACGCGCGGTGCTTCCATGGCCCCTCCAGCAATAGCGCATGGCGCGCCCGCGTGCACGGACCTGGTCGACGCGGGCGTGGGCGGACGGGTCAGGCGCGCGCGGGAGCTGGACGGCGCAGGACGAGCGCGAGGCCCAGGAAGACCAGCGTGGCCGCC
This sequence comes from Planctomycetota bacterium, assembly GCA_041157565.1. Taxonomy (GTDB): domain Bacteria; phylum Planctomycetota; class UBA1135; order UBA1135; genus SXXH01. The sequence continues at coordinate 924 of JBEBCR010000090.1, forward strand.
ACCAGCATGCCGCGCGTGGGTTGGTCGCCAAGCAGCCACCAACCCGCCAACGCGGCCACGAAGGGCTGCGCGTAGATGCCGACCGCGGTCGTCGAGGCGGACACGCGCGACAAGGCGTACACGTTGAACAAGTACGCCAGCACGGTCGGGAAGACGAGGATGAAGGCCAAGGACCACCACTGCGTCGCCTCGGCGCGCGGCGCGAGCTCCACGCGTCCGGCGAGCCAGACGGCGGCGGGCAGCGAGAAGGCGAACATCCACGCGATGACGCACAGGGGTGGATGGCGGCGCGCCAAGGGACGCGTCAGCACGAAGTAGATCGAGTACGACAAGGCGTTGCCGGCCAGCAGCAGGATGCCGATCCAGTCGATGGCGAAGTCGCCTTCCGACTCCGCCCAGCGCAGCGCGGTGGCGCCAGCGAGCGCCAGCAGCACGCCCAAGGCGCGCACGGGGCTGAACCGTTCCTGTCCGGCGAGCAGCGCGACGACGAAGGTGAAGACCGGGATCAAGCCCATCAGCAAGGTCGCCGTGGTGGCGTTGGTGCGCGCCAGGCCCTCGAGGTAGAGGACCATGTTGAGGGCGATGCCGAGGAAGCTCGCCACGGCTACCAGCGGCAGGTCGGCGCGCGCGGGCACGAGCTTCTTCCCGTGCACGAGGGCGGCCACGAGGCCGAGCACCAGCGCCCCGGCCGCGATGCGCCACGCGCCCACCGCCTGCGGCGAGAAGGCCTCGAAGGCCAGCTTGCCGAAGACGGGGAACAGCCCGAAGAACAGCTGCACGCCCGCCAGCGCCAAGTAGGCGCTGGACCGGCCCGACTCGGCCCCCGACTCGTGTGCCGCCTGCATGGGAGGCGTAGGATTGTAGTCCTGCGCCATGACCGAGTCGCCCCTGCCCTGGCCGAAGCTCTCGAGCCGCCACGATCCTTCGCTCATCCTGTTCCGCCCGCGCTGGGACAAGCTCGTGAACCCGCGCACCAGCCAGCCCATGGAGAGGCTGGTGCTCGAGACGCCGGACTGGGTCAACGTCGTGGCCTTGACGGACGAAGACGAGCTGGTGCTCGTCAAGCAGTTCCGCTTCGGCACGTCCCGAGTCACCATCGAAATCCCCGGTGGCATGGTCGATCGCGGCGAGTCGCACGAGGACGCGGCGCGGCGCGAACTGCGCGAGGAGACCGGCTACGAGGCGCGCGCCGGGCGCTACCTCGGCGCCGTCGAGCCCAACCCGGCCTTCCACGACAACCTGTGCCACCACTGGCTGGCGACGGGCTGCAAGAAGGTCGCCGAGCATCTGGAGCTCGACGCGGGCGAGGACATCGTCGTGTGCGTGGAGAAGCTCGCGCGCGTCGCCGAGCGCGTGCGCGCCGGCGAGATCCGGCACGTGCTGGTGCAGTCGGCACTGCAGCGCGTCGTGGACCTCTTCGGCGCGTCCGCAGCCCGCCGAGCGGATTAGCGCGGGCATGGATCGCCTGCGCCATCGATTCGCGCGCCTGCGCCTTTTCGCGTGCGTCGCGCTGCTTTTTTCCGCCGCGACGACGGCACGGGAAGGGCGACTCGTGCTCGCCGGGCCGGAATGGCGCCCCGACGCCGCGTTGGCGCAGGCGATGCGGCCGAGCGCGGAGCGCGAGCCGCTGCTCCTCGTGCTGCACCTCGCGGAGGACCCGCGGCTGGCCATGGACGGCTGGCGGGTCGCGGCGCGCGGCCTGGCGCGACCGAAGGAGGAATCGGACGAGCGACAAGCGCCGCCTGGCGAGGCCTTGGAGCGCGCCTTGGCGGCCGAGGTGCTGGCGGCGGACGCGATCGCGCTGCAGGGCGGCGCGTGGGTCGACTGGTGGCGCCGGCTGGTGCCGGGCGACAAGCCTTCGCGCGTGCTGGCGGCGCTGCGCGAGGCGCGGGCGCGCGGCGCCACGCTGCTGGCCTTCGACGACGCCGCGGTGTTCGTCGTCGGAGGCCTCGTGCCCCCCGACGAGGTCGGACGCGTGGCGCGCAACAAGGCTGCCAAGGATCGCGCCTGGATCGTCGCCGGCCACGCGAGCGGGGACTCGCTGCTCCTCGAGTGCGAAGGACGCCTCGGGCGCGGGAGTTCGCGCGTGCTCGACGCCGTGGCGCGCGAGCTGCGCCTGGCGGGCGGGCGCGAGGCGCAGCGCGCCTTCGTGCTGGAGAAGGATGGCGCGCTGGTCGTCGATGGCGAGCGCGGGCGGCTGGCGCCGATCGCGCGGCACGCCCTGCGCCTGGGCTTCGAGCGCGCGCGCAAGTCGGCCACGAAGTCGCTCGACGACATCGAGTGCGGGCTGCTCCCCCCGCGCGCGGATCCACGAGCCTGGTGGCGCGCGGGCGAGCATCCCGCCTGGAGCGCCATCGCCTCGTCCGGCGCGCCGGACCTCCCAGGCCCCGCCCTGCCGGGCGCGGTGGAAGGGCAGCTCGCGTCGACGCGCTCCTTCGACCTCGCCTCGATCCGCGCCACGCTGGAGCGCGGCGAGCGGGCGACGCACGGCGACGCGACGGGCGCGCTGCGGATCCTCCCCGCGCGCGACGACGGACGCGGCGCGCGATTCGCCTTGGCGCGCTGGACGCGCGTCGAGCAGCGCTGAGGAGCCATGGGCGGCCGCATCCTCGTCGTCGGTGGCGGCATCGCGGGGTTGGCCGCGTGCTGGGCCTTGGCGCGCGAGGGCGAGCGCGACATCGAGCTGCACGAGCAGGACGAGGCGCTCGCCGCGCGCGCCACGCGCTGGAACGCGGCGATCCTGCGCACCCCGATGCCCGACGAGGCGCTGGAACGCTTCGCGCTGGAGGGAGCGGCGCTCCTCCTGGCGCCGCCGCCGGACCTCGCCGCCGAGCCGCTCGCCGTGCGCAACGGCGTGGTGCTGCTCGGCGATCCCGCGCGGACGAGCTGGCTGGCGCGCGCCACAGCCCGTCCCTCGACGCGTGGGCTGGCTCCGGCCCAGCTGGCCGCGCTGCATCCGCTGCTCGCCCCGCAAGCAGGCCCCGCCTGGTGGATCGCCGACGAAGGCGTGATCCGGCTCGGCGCGCTGCTCGAGGCCCTGCAGGCCGCGCTGCGCCGCCACGGCGTGCGCGTCCTCCCGCGCTCGCGCATCGTGCGCCTCGAGCCCGGACGCGGCGCGCGCGACGCCGTCGGCCGCTTCCATCCGGCCGAGCGGCTCGTCGTGGCGAGCGGCGCGTGGGCCGAGCGGCTCGCGGCCTCGGCAGGCTCGCGCCTCGCCTTCAAGCCGACGCGGCGCCACCTGGCGCTGGCCGACGTCGGAGCGCCGCTCGATCCGCGTTGGCCCGTGGCGTGGGCCGAGGACGAGCCTTTCTACGCGCGCGTGTCGTCGCGCGGACTGCTGCTGTCCTCGTGCGACGAGGAGCGCGTGGATCCCGACGACGCCCCGACGGACGCGCGCGTCGTGGCGACCATCCTCGCGCGGGCGCGCGCGCGCCTCCTGCCGCGGTGTCAACTGCGCTTGACGCGCGCGTGGAGCTGCCTGCGCACCCACGGCGCCGACGAGCGCTTCGTCGTCGGTCCCGATCCCGAGGTGGACGGCCTGTGGTTCCTCGCGGGGCTCGGCGGCCACGGGATCACCTGCGGCCTGCCCGCGGGACTCCTGCTCGCCGAGCACATGCTGCGCGGCGTCTCGCGGCATCCCCTGGCCGCCTGCTTCGATCCGCGGCGCTTCGCCGCGCGCGGCGCATGAGCCGCGGCGCCATCGTGGCGGGCTTCGCCGCCCTCGAGGCGGCGCTCGAGGGCGCGCGCGGACGCGAGGAGGCGCGCGAGCGGCCCGATGGCTGGTGCGCGCGGGAGATCGCCGAGCACGTCGCCCTGACGGACCTGTACCTCCTGCGCCTCGCGCGCACCTGCGCCGACAAGTGCCGTTCGCGCGCGGCGCGCGGCGCGGCGACCCCGCGCCAGGCGACCGTCGAGGCGACGGAGCTCGCCCGCTGCGCCTCGGCCCTGTTCCGCTGGGAGGCTCCGGATCACATGCGCCCGACCGGCGCCGCGACTCTGGCGGCTTCCTTGGCGACGATCGCCGCGCAGCGCGACGAGGCGCTCCTCTTGTGGGACGAGTTGTGCGCGGGCGAAGCGCCCGCTGGACGACTGCACGACGTCGCCATGGGCGTCCTCGGCCCCGGCGCGCGCATCGCGCTGCCGGAACTCCTGGTCTTCCTCGCGTTGCACGCCGAGCGCCACGCGCGCCAGGTGGAGCGCGCGGCGCGGGCGGACCGGGACCGCCCAGCGGGCGGGCGTCAGTTGTAGAGCCGACCGCCCGCCTGCGCGAACTCGACCGTCTTCTCGCGCATGCCCGCCTCGAGCGCGGCGCGCTCGTCGAGGCCCTTCTGCCTGGCGAAGGCGCGCACGTCCTCGGTGATCTTCATCGAGCAGAACTGCGGCCCGCACATCGAGCAGAAGTGCGCCGTCTTGGCTCCTTCGGCCGGCAGCGTCTCGTCGTGGAAGGCCTGCGCCGTCTCCGGATCGAGCGACAGCGCGAACTGGTCCTTCCAGCGGAACTCGAAGCGCGCCTTCGACAGCGCGTCGTCGCGCTCCTGCGCGCGCGGATGGCCCTTGGCGAGGTCGGCGGCGTGCGCGGCGATCTTGTAGGTCACCACCCCCGTCTTGACGTCCTTGGCGTCGGGCAGGCCGAGGTGCTCCTTCGGCGTCACGTAGCACAGCATCGCCGTGCCGTGCCAACCGATCATCGCCGCGCCGATGGCGGAGGTGATGTGGTCGTAGCCCGGCGCGATGTCGGTGGTCAGCGGACCGAGCGTGTAGAAGGGCGCCTCCTTGCACCACTTCAGCTGCTCGTCCATGTTCTCCTTGATCTTGTGCATCGGGACGTGGCCCGGGCCTTCGATCATCGTCTGCACGTCGTGCTTCCACGCGAGCTCCGTCAGCTCGCCGAGCGTGCGCAGCTCGCCGAACTGCGCCGCGTCGTTGGCGTCGGCGATGCAGCCCGGACGCAGGCCGTCGCCGAGGCTGAAGCTGACGTCGTAGCGCTTCATCAGCTCGCAGATCTCCTCGAAGTGCGTGTAGAGGAAGTTCTCCTTGTGGTGCGCGAGGCACCACTTGGCCATGATCGAGCCGCCGCGGCTGACGATGCCGGTGATGCGCTTGGCGGTGAGCGGCACGTAGGCGAGTCGCACGCCGGCGTGGATCGTGAAGTAGTCGACGCCCTGCTCGGCCTGCTCGACCAGGGTGTCCATGAACACCTTGATGTCGAGCAGCTCGGCGCGGCCCTTGACCTTCTCCAGCGCCTGGTAGATCGGCACGGTGCCGATCGGCACCGGCGAATTGCGCAGGATGTGCTCGCGCGTCAGGTGGATGTCCTTGCCCGTCGACAGGTCCATCACCGTGTCGGCGCCCCACTTCGTCGCCCAGCGCAACTTCTCGACCTCGGCCTCGATCGAGCTCGAGACCGCGCTGTTGCCGATGTTGGCGTTGATCTTGACCTTGAAGGCGCGGCCGATGATGGTCGGCTCGAGCTCCAGGTGGCGCTTGTTGGCGGGGATGATGGCGCGGCCGATGGCCACCTCGGAGCGCACGAATTCGGGCGACATCCCCTCGCGCGCGGCGACGAAGGCCATCTCCTCGGTGACGATGCCGCGCCGCGCGTAGTGCATCTGCGACTGGTTGGCGTCGCCGCGCGCCTCGCGCCGCGCCACCCAGGCCTCGCGCAGCCTCGGCAACCGCCCGTCGACCGGCGCGGGGCCGGAGACGTCCTCGATGTCGATGGACTCGCCGTTCGTCAGGTGGATGCGGCGGAAGGGCACCGGCAACGGGCCGTTCTCGTGCGCGACCTCGCGCAGCATGCGGTGGGAGGACGGTTCGGTGCGGGCCGCGCCCGCGCTTTCCTGGTGCGTGCTCATCTGTCGCCTTTCCTACGCCGGCATGACCCGGATCAGGTTCAAGGGGTGCGTCTCAGGCGCCCGTCGGCGCCGCCCCCGGCCGATCGCGCGGGGGGCGCGACCGAGCCGGCATTCTAGCGCCGCGCGCCACCACGCTTGCGTCGAAGTCCGGGCTTGCGTAACCGTTTCCCCCATGATCGCGCAGTTCGCCATGTCCATCCCCCTCGCGCAGGCCCGCGCATCCGACCAGCCGGACGCCTGGCCCCGCTTCGTCGACCGCCTCGGCGACGGGATGGTGGCCTGGGCTCCGGTGCTCCTCGCCGCGCTCCTGATCCTCGGCGTCGGCTGGGTCGCCGCCCGCTCGGGTTCGTCGCTCCTGCAGCGCTGGCTGGCGCGCGCGGAGTTCGATCCGACGCTCGGCAAGTTCCTCGGCAACCTGGCCTACTTCCTGCTGCTGACCGTCGCGGCCGTCGCCGCGCTCGGCAAGCTCGGCGTCGAGACCACCAGCTTCGTCGCCGTGCTCGGCGCGGCGGGACTGGCCATCGGCCTCGCGCTGCAAGGTTCGCTCGGCAACCTCGCCTCGGGCGTGATGGTGATGATCTTCCGCCCCTTCGCCGTGGGCGACGGCATCGCGGTCTCCGGGCACGAGGGCAAGGTCGAGGAGATCGGGGTCTTCGCCACGGTGATCCACACCGGCGACGGCCGCGAGGTGCGCGTGCCCAACTCGGCGCTGACCAGCGGCGCCATCGTCAACCTGACGCGCCTCGGGCGGCGCAGGGTCGAGGTGTCGATCGCGCTGGACGCGAGCGAGGACGCCGCGCGCGCCAAGCGCCTGCTCGAGGCGGCGGCGCGCGGCTGCGCGGCCGCGCACGAGGATCCGCCGCCCGCCGCGTTCGTGTCCGCCTACGACGGCCACGGATTCAAGGTCTCGGTGGCGGCGTGGGCGGACGCCGCGGCGAGCGGGATGCTCGCGGACGAGCTCCTCTGCGCGCTCAAGGCCTGCCTCGAGCGCGAAGGCCTGCGTCCCGGCGCCAAGTAGCGCCGTCGGCGCGCGTCAAGTGCGCTT
>JBEBCR010000091.1:0-6667 GCA_041157565.1 Planctomycetota bacterium
TGCGCTCGACCACCTCGCGCTCGCCGAGCCGCAGCAAGCCGTTGTCGACGAAGATGCAGTGCAGGCGCGGGCCGATGGCCTTGTGCACGAGCAGCGCCGCGACCGAGCTGTCGACGCCGCCGGACAGGCCCAGCACGACCTCGCCCTTGTCGCCGACGATCTCGCGCGTGCGCGCGATCTCGCGCTCGACGATGCTGCCGGGGTTCCAGTCGCCCTCGAAGCGGCAGACCTTGTAGAGGAAGTTCGAGAGGATCTCGGCCCCGCGCAGCGAGTGGCTGACCTCGGGGTGGAACTGCACCGCGTACAAGGCGCGCGACACGTCGCGCACCGCGGCGTACGGGCAGGTGTCGGTCGACGCGAGCACCTCGAAGCCCTTGGGCAGGCGCGTCACCTGGTCGCCGTGGCTCATCCACACCACCGTGCGCCCATCGAATCCCTCGAACAGGCCCTCCGGCTTCTCGACCAGCATCGAGGCGCGGCCGAACTCGCGGTGGTCGGCGGCGCGCACCTCGCCGCCGAGCGTCTGGCTCATCCACTGCATCCCGTAGCAGATGCCGAGCACGGGGACGCCCATCGACAGGAGCTCGGCCGGGATCCTCGGCGCGTCGGCGGCGTAGACCGAGGCGGGGCCGCCCGACAGCACGATGCCGCCGAGGCGCATGGCGCGCGCCTTCTCCAAGGCGGCGCGCGGCGGCGCGATCTCGCACCACACGCCCGCTTCGCGCACGCGGCGCGCGATGAGCTGGGCGTACTGCGTGCCCAGGTCGACGATCAGGACGCCCTTCGGTTCTTGGATGGAGCTCATCGCGCTCAGTCGCCGTGGAAGTAGTTGGGCGATTCCTTGGTGATCGTCACGTCGTGCGGATGGCTCTCCTTGACGCCCGCGGCGGTGATGCGCACGAAGCGCGCGCGCTCCCACAGGAGCGGGATGGTCGAGGCGCCGCAGTAGCCCATGCCGGCGCGCACGCCGCCGACCATCTGGTAGGCGAAGGTCGAGAGCTTGCCCTTGTACGGCACCATGCCCTCGATGCCCTCGGGCACGAGCTTGTCGGCCTCGGTCACGTGGCCCTGGCGGTAGCGCTCCTTGCCGCCCTGCTGCATGGCGCCGATCGAGCCCATGCCGCGCACGGACTTGAACGAGCGGCCCTTGTAGAGGATCACCTCGCCCGGCGACTCCTCGAGGCCGGCGAACAGGCTCCCGAGCATGACGCACGAGGCGCCCGCGGCCAGCGCCTTGACGATGTCGCCGCTGAAGCGGATGCCGCCGTCGGCGATGAGGGGGATGCCGTCCTTGGCGAGCTCCTGCGCGCACTCCATCACCGCCGTGAGCTGCGGCACGCCGATGCCCGCCACGATGCGCGTGGTGCAGATGGAGCCGGGGCCGATGCCGACCTTGACGCCGTCGGCGCCCGCGTCGGCCAGCGCCCGCGCCCCCTCGCGCGTCGCGACGTTGCCCGCGACCACGTCGACGGAGTGGCGCTTCTTGAGCTCCTTGACCGTCTCCACCACGTTCGTGCTGTGTCCGTGCGCCGTGTCCACGACCAGGACGTCCACGCCCTTCTTGACGAGCTCCGCGGCGCGATCGTGGTCGAAGACGCCGATGGCGGCGGCCACGCGCAGGCGGCCGCGCGAGTCGACGGCGCTGCTCGGGTACTGGGCCAGGTTGTTCAGGTCCTTCATCGTGATCAGGCCGTGCAGGACCATGTCCGGGCCGGTGATCAGCAGCTTCTCGACCTTGTGGCGGAACAACAGGTCGCGCGCGTCCTCGAGCTTCGTGCCGGGCGGCGCCACGACCAGCTTCTCCCGCGTCATGACCTGCGACACGGGCGTGTCGTCGCTGGTCTGGAAGCGGCAGTCTCGGCGCGTGAGGATGCCCACCACGCGCTTCTTCCCGTCGACGATCGGCAGCCCCGAGATGTTGTGGCGCGCCATGATGTCGCGCGCCTCGCGCATCGTGGCGTCCGGCGCCAGCGTGACCGGATCGAGGATCACGCCGTTGGCCGAGCGCTTGACCTTGTCGACCTCCGCGGCCTGGCGCTCGATCGAAAGATTGCGGTGGATCACGCCGATGCCGCCCTCGCGGGCGAGGGCCACGGCGAGCTTCTCCTCCGTCACCGTGTCCATCGCCGCCGAGGCGAGCGGCACCTGGATCTCGACGTTCCTCGAGAAGCGCGTGGTGGTGCGGACGTCGCGCGGCATGACGTCGGAGTGCCGGGGAACGAGCAGCACGTCGTCGAAGGTCAGTCCTTCGAGAAAGGGGCTGGTGGTCATCGGGGGGCGGCGGCTTCCCTCTGGAGGGCGCGCGGAGCGGTCGTTTGGGGACGATCGCGCGGGGTGGGGATCAAGCCGTGGAGCATACCGGCGGCGGCGGCGGGGTTGAAGCGCCAAGGGGCGCGGGGCCGGTCGCGGACGCGCGAGGCCGGAAAAGGGGCGCGCGGAATGGAGAGGACCCGACCGCCGATACGGATGCTCGGCTGCCGGGCCCGGGGGGAGGAGATGCCTCTAGTTCGACAGGGAGCCCTCGAACCTGTAGGAAAAGCATCGAAATCGGCTCGGGCCTCCGCCAAGGCGCCCAGCCCCCGCCCCGTTCGATGCCCACAGCCGCAGCAGCAGATCGCCCCGACGCCTCGGCCCCGCGGCTCCTGCACGTGTTCCCGACCTTCGTGCCCGCCGGGCGCGAGACGCGCTCGGCGACGCTCATGAACGAGTTGTCGACGGGCTGGCGCCACGCGCTCGTGGCGCTCGACGGCCGGCTCTCGGCGCGCGAGCTGCTGCGCCATCCGGGCGAGGTGGCGACCATCGAGGCGCCGCGCGCGCGCGGGCCGCTCTCCTCGATCCTCGCCTGGCGCAAGCTGCTCGCGCGCGAGCGGCCCGACCTCGTGCTGACCTACAACTGGGGCGCGTTCGACGCCTTGGCGGCCGCGCGCAGCCTGCGCCTTCCGGTCGTGCACCACGAGGACGGATTCAACGCCGACGAGGCCGCGCGCCAACTGCCGCGGCGGCTGTGGACGCGGCGCGCGCTGCTGCGCGGCGTGCACCTCGTCGTGCCCTCGCGCCTGCTCGCCGGCATCGCGCGCGAACAGTGGCGCCTCGACGCGCGGCTCGTGCACCACGTCGACAACGGCGTCGACCTTGCGCGCTACGCGCCGCGCGACGGCGCGCCGGCACTGCGCGCGCGCCTTGGCATCCCGCGCGAGGCGCCCGTGGTCGGCTGGCTGGGCCACCTGCGGCCTGTCAAGAATCCTGGACGATTCCTCGCCGCCATGGCGCGCGTGGACCCGGGACTCGGGGCCTTCGCGCTGGTGGTGGGCGACGGGCCGGAGCGCGCCGCCTGCGAGGCGCTGGTCGCGCGCACGCACACCCTCGCCGGCCGCGTCGTGTTCGCCGGCCACCAGCCCGATCCGCGCGAGCACCTGCGCGCCATGGACGCGTTCTGCATCTCCTCCGACAGCGAGCAGATGCCGATCGCCCTGGTCGAGGCCATGGCGAGCGCCCTGCCCGCCGCCTCGACCGACGTGGGCGACGTGCGCGGCATGCTCGGCCCCCACCAGGAGGAGTGGATCGTCCCGCTCGCCGAGCACGAGACCGCCTGGCCGCTGGCGGAGGCGCTGCAAGGCTTGATCGCGGACGCGGCGCTGCGCGCGCGACTGGGCGCGCGGAACCGCGAGCTGGCGCTCGAGCGCTACGGGCTGGCGGCGATGGTGCGCGCGCACGAGGCGGTCTGGCGCGCGGCGCTGGCGCGCGGCTAGCGGATCGGCGCTAGCGGGACGGCGCGCCCCACGCGGCGCGCACCGCCTCGGCCCAGCCGCGGTCGAACTCGACCAGCTCGGCGCGCACGAAGGGGTGGTAGTCGTTCACGCCGAACCAGCTCTCCGTGCCCTCGGCGAAGAACTCGTCGGGGTTCGACAAGGCGTAGTGCCGCTCGCGCGCCCCCGACCAGCGCAGCACGCTCTCGAGCCGTCCCTCCTCCTCGAGGCGCTGGCGCGAGGCCACCAGCGCGGACTTGTCCTCGAGGTGCTGGTCGTAGTAGCCGTGCGCCAGCTCGTGCAGCACCATCCACGGCTGCTCGCGCGTCCACTCGAGGAAGTTCGCCGCGTTGGCGATGTGCACCTTCTTGGCGAGCCGCGGGTCGTGGCCCGCGCCGCGCAACCACTCGGGGCTGACGTGGTAGCAGGCGCACGGCGCCACGGGGTGCTGGCGGTCGAGCACGATCGGGATGCGGCGCAGCTTCTCCAGCGCCGCCGCCGGCAAGGCGCGCTCGATGTCGTAGAGGCGCGTCGACAGCAGCTCGAGCGCGGCGCGGCCGAGCTCCTCCTCGCGCAACGCGGACTCGACTTCGATCTGGAAGCCGCGCAGGGAGAGCGTCGCGCGCGGCGCGTCCTCGACGAGGGGCGTGGAGGCGAGGGTGGCGGCGAGCAGCGGGGCGCAGGCGAAGGGGCCCATGGCCAAGTCCTTTGGTTGCGTGGGAGGCGGGCGATCGGGGGGGACGGGCGCGCGGGCTGGAACGACCCCGCCCTGCCGGGCCGGGACGACCAGCCCCGGACGGGCGCGGACGGCTCGCGGGATGCTATCCTCTCGCGCTTGGCCGCGCGGCGCGACCGCCCCCTTTCGGAGGGTGGTCGGAGCCACCGAGGCCGCGAGCATCCCCCGCCACCACAAGGCAGCAGGAACCACTTCCCGAGCGATGAGCCTCCAAACGATCGAAGCCCCGACCACCTGGGCCCTCCTCGAAGGCGTCGTCCAGCGCGCGCAGGCGCAGGTGCAGACGATGATCCACATCGCCAACCACGTGCGCGAGAAGAAGAAGGGCGACCCCAAGGTCGGCGGGCACCCGGCCTCGTGCGCCTCCTCGCTGCACCTCCTGGGCGCGCTGCACCTCGTCGTGCGCGAGCCGCAGGACTGGATCGCCTGCAAGCCGCACGCCTCGCCGGTCGACCACGCCTACCACAACCTGCTCGGGCTGTTCCGCGACCACGCCACCGGCGGCTGGCTCGAGGGCCAGGCGCAGAAGGACCTGATGACGACGCTGCGGCAGTTCCCGGAGCCGTTCGAGCGCCCCGTCTTCCAGAGCTACCACGCGAAAAGCGACCCCGACTCGTTCCACTACCTGCCCTCGGGCACCGTCGGCATCCCGCCTGTCAACAGCGCCTACCTCGCGCTCGCCTACCGCTACGCCAAGGACCACGGCTGCGAGGTGCCGGAGGGCGCGCACTTCTGGTCGATGATGGGCGACAGCGAGTTCCGCGAAGGCTCGCTGCTCGAGGTGATGCCCGAGGTCGCCGAGCGCGGCTTGTCGAACGTCACCTGGATCGTCGACTACAACCGCCAGAACCTCGACGGCACGCGCCTGGCGAACGAGGCGGCGCTGCGCGGCCGCGACGACCAGCGCATCGAGCGCACCGCCGCCGCCAACGGCTGGAAGGTGCTGCAGGTGCGCCACGGCAAGTGGCGCCGGGAGCTGTTCGCGCGCGCCGACGGAGCGCACTTGCAGGAGTTCTTCGAGAGCGGCCTGTCGGACTACGAATACAACATGCTGCTCTTGAAGCGCGACGCGGCGCAGACGCGCGCGATCGTCCTGGAGCGCGCGCCGAAGGCGAAGAAGCTGCTCGAGAAGCTCTCCGACGCCGAGCTCCTGCGCGCCTTCGCCGACCTCGCCGGCCACTGCCTGCAGAGCCTCGTCGAGGCCCTGCGCGCGGCGCGCGCCGACGACTCGGCGCCGTACATGCTCGTGGTGCACACCATCAAGGGCTTCGGCCTGGAGTGCCAGGCCGACCCGGGCAACCACTCGGCTCTGCCCGACGAGAAGGAGATCGCCGCGCTGCAGCAGGCCGCCGGCCTGCAGGCCGCCGATCCGTTCGCGCGCTTCGCCAAGGACAGCCCGGAAGGCCGGTTCCTCGAAGCGCGCGGCGCCCAGTTCCGCGCCGGCATCCTGGCGCACGAGGCGCTGCGCGAGAGGAACCGCTCCAAGGTGGCGGCGGCGCTGGCCGAGGACGGCGGCGTGCCCGACGAACTCGGCATCGACCTCTCGCTGTTCCCGCTGGCCCACACGCAGTGGATGTGGGGCCAGTTGGCGGCCAAGCTCATCCGCATCGGCACCTTCGACGAAGGCGGCCCGACCACCGCGGTCACGGCGAAGAGCCTCTCGCCGCACGACGCGCGCTGGCGCACCGCGGCCGACCTGTGCCTGACCATGTCGCCGGACGTGGGCACCTCGACCAACATCAGCCCGGGCATGGACCAGCGCGTCTACGGCCCCAAGAGCGACACCAAGGTCGAGCAGTCGCTCAAGGTGCGCTACAAGCACCCGACGCTCTCCACGAGCCAGGAGCGCTGGACGCGCCACGTGCGCTTCGAGATCGCCGAGGCCAACTGCATGTCGGCCGCGGGCAGCTTCGGCAAGCTCGGCGACGACCTCGGCCTGCCCTTCCTGCCCTTGATGACGGTCTACGACTTCTTCGTCAAGCGCGCGCTGGACCAGCTGTACTACGACCTCTACTGGGGCTCGGAGTTCGTGCTGGTGGGCACGCCTTCGGGCGTGACGCTCTCCTCGGAGGGCGCGCAGCACAGCTGGAAGAGCGACATCCAGATCCCCAACCTCGTCACGTGGGAGCCGTCCTTCGCCATCGAGATGGACTGGATCCTCTCCGACGCCGTGCGCCGCCACATG
>JBEBCR010000092.1:0-7951 GCA_041157565.1 Planctomycetota bacterium
AGATGGAAGCCGGCCAAGCCCGCCGCATCCCGGCGCCAATCGGCAAGGCTGGGCTCCTCGGCCGCGAGTTGCTGCACGAGGCGCGCCTGGTCTGCCTCCGTGTCGAGCATGTAGAGGATCGCGGCGGATCCGTCGGGATCGAAGACGTCGTCTTGGTGCTGCCCCTCGGCGAGCGGTGGCATCTGGTTGGGGGTCGGCGGCAGTTCCTCGTCGAGCCAGTTGGCTGTCTTGGTCGCGATCGCCAAGTGGCGCTCCTTGCCGGACATCTCCGCCGAGGCGACCAGCACGAAGCGGTCCTTCGCATCGGCGAGCACCACCGAACCGGTCTGCTCGCACCAAGAGCGCGCGCGCCGCGCCGCCGCCTGTGCTTGGGGCCCGAGCGACTTGGGAAGATCGTCGAAGGCATGGAGCTTGCCGCCGACGAGCACCCCGGACTTCCCCGAGCCCTTGGGCGACGTGGCCCTGCTGGCCCTCGCCTTGGGCGCCATGGCGCGCGAGCCCTGCGCTTGCGCCGTGACTCTCGCTTGATCGCCCGCACCGGCGGCGACGGCCAGGCTTGCCGCCGGCCGGCGCGCGTCACGCGCGTCGGTCGCCCGCGACGGTTCTTGCATCGCCCACGCGGGCGAGCAGCAAGCTAGGAAGAGCGCTGGCAGGTGCAGGATCTGCATGGACTTCACGTCACGATACGAGCCGGTGGTCAAGCGCTTCCATACGAACATCGTCAACACCGATTTGCGCAAAGGCCTGGAGAACTTGCGACGTGCACCCGCGCAGGCGCACTTGTACTTGCGAAGCTCCCGCCGGCGCGCATGCGCCGGCGGTCGTCCGCGCCCGCTCAGCGCGGATGTTGAACCGCGATCCGGTGCAGGAGTTCCTTTTCGCCCGCCCCATACTGCCCCCAATACTCGAGGAACCCGGAAGCCAATCGTACTTCGTATTGGTGACGAGAGAAATCCCGCATGGGCTTGCCGGTCGATTCGTCGACCATCACCAACAGCGATCCGTTCCAGGTTGATTCGTCCCCTGTTGATTCGTCCCCTGTTGATTCGTCCCCGGTTGCCTGATGCACTCCAGCGAGGACGCCTAGGCTCGGGATGTCGACCAGGCATCTGTAGTCCACGGCGCCAACCTCCCCATTGGGCAGTTTGAGCTTGTAGGAGCCTCGGTCGCAGGCGCCGAGCGGCGAAGAGCACGCGTGATCCAGATCTTGCCCCAGTCCGCGCCCGCTCAGCCCACGGTTCGATTCGCTGTCGACGATCATCGAGGTCCGACGCTTCACGACGACCGGCTCTTCGACGCCGCCGCGAACGCCAATCCAGCATTCGTGCCAGAGATAGTACATGCCGCAAAGATCCTGGTGCGCGCATCCCGGTGCATGCAAATGCCCAGCGGTGATCCGCTCGTACCACTTGTCATGAATGGCCTCTAGCGTCACCGGATTCACGATGCGCATGAGCGATCCCTTGCGCTCCACGATGCGAGTGCTGATGCATCGATTGGGGAATGCATCCCGCCAAGCGCAGATGCCTCGATCGCCGCAGAGATCGAACTCCTCGATCACGCGCGGCAGGTCGGGTTCCACCAACTGGGCTTCTTCCCGCGGCTGCTCCGCGACGACCGGCGCCGGCTCGACCACGACGAGCTTCGCCACTTCGCGCGGGGAAGCGTGAGCGGGCGGCGCCGCCAGCTCGACGGCGCCAGACGGCGGTGGTTCGACGGCGGCGCCATGCGCCACGGATTCCATGGGATTCGCGTCCCTGCGAGCCGGCGGAAGGAACATCCAACCAGAGGTCAATGCGGCGATGATCGCTCCGGTTGCGATACGTGTGCGTTTGTGCATGGGCTTCGTCACTCCTTGGTCGACATGGGACGCTCGCGCCCCTCGAGTCTTCCCGCAGCCCGCCTTCCCAAGGACTGCCCGCGGTCGGGCCAATCCACCGCGCGTGCCAGCCGCGGCCTGCACGGCCGCCCGCGACGCGGGGATCCCCGTGCGCGGCCGTTTCGCCTGCAAGCAGCCAAGCGCGCCAGCGCACCGGACCACGCCAATCCAACGCGCTTTTCCCTCTTCCATGCGCCGCCCATGGGATTCCAAGCGCCAACTTGACCACCAAGGCCTGGCCTGTTGCGTTTCCCTGGCAGACCCGCGTGGGACTCGCCACGAAGGTCGGACAGGCCTACCGCGCCTGACGCGATCCGCTCGGGCAAGCCTCTGCCGTCATCCCGCACGCACCGACCGGCACGTATTGCCCTGGCGCGCAGTTGCCCTGGCGCGCCGTCGCGAAGGCGCGCGCTCTTCCGCTTGGTCGTGGCGCGTACCCGGGCGGTTCCCAGGGGAAATAAGCCACTTTCTCGTGAGATGGGCTCGGCTTCGAGCGCTTGACGAAGGCGGAGGCGGAGCCTCCAGCTCCACCCATGTCGGCCACGACCCTGACCGCCAGCCTTCGCGTGGCATACGAGTGCGCGCGGCAATCGACGGCGTACCTGCTGTGTTGCGTGCTGCTCGCGGCCGGTGGTTTGGCCTCGGCCGCCCCCCTGTACGCCATGTCGGCGAATGCCGGGCAATTCGGCCTGCTCGGCAGCCTCGAGCGGTACCTGGAGATCGCCGGATCGGGCTTCGTGCAGCGCGCGCTCATGGCGTTGGTCGTCGTGAGTTCGGCAGGCTTCACGCTGGCCTTGTGGGCCAGCGTGGCGCGGCGCCTGTGGGCCGGCGCTCGTCCGGCCGACTTGTGGCGCAGCCGCTTCGAAGAACTGCCGCCGGTGCGCGCCTTGCTGCACCTTGGCCACGCAGCGCTGTGGGTCGTCTACCTCGGCGCCTTTGCGGCATCGGCCGTGGCGTTGTGGCAAGTCGCACAGGCCAGTCTCGCCGCCGAAGCCTTGGCGGTCGCCACGCTCGAACCCGCTTTGCGCTGCGTGGCCTTGACCATCGCCGTCGGCTGGGCGCGTCGCGCCTACAAGCAGCACATCGTCGATTTCGTGCCCGCGGCGCCGCCCAAGGTCGAGGTCAAGCTGCATCTGGTGGAGAATGGTCTCGATGCTGACGACCTGCGCCACTTGGGCATGGAGCGCTTTCCCAACCGCTTCAGTCCGCGTTGGAAGGCGGGGTTGTGGGCGCGTGGCCTGTTGGTGTTCAGCCTCGGCTTCCTCGGGCTGGCGGCGCCGGTCATGGAGTTCACGCAGGTCTGGCAGGGGACCACGCTCGAGCCCGTGGGTCACGCCTGGCGCGCAGCTGCGCAGCTTTGCATCACGAGCGCCGCTTGGCTCGCGCCCGCGCAGAGCTTCGTGCCAGCGTTCCTGTACCTGACCGTGGTGCTTGGCGGCATCGTCTTGCGCCGCAATCGGAATTACTTGCTGTTGTCCTTCACGCGCACCCAATTGGTCTTGGCGACCCTCGCTTGCGTCTTGCTGCTGGGAGTCGTGGCCGTGTTCCCCGATCCGCGCGTCCTGGCCTGCACGCTGAGCGTCGTTTGCTTGGCATGGATCGCGCGCCTGCGCGCCGATCTGGTCTTGGCGCGGCGCCACGCTCGCGAAGAAGCCGCCAAGGAGGTCGCGCTCCAGCGCTTGCAGAACCAAGGCGAACTCCTGGCCGCGGTGCTCGACGACCCTGCTTGCACCTTGCCGGAGATCGAGTTGGCGCAGATCGAGCGCCGCGTCGCCCAAGGCGCCCAGAACATCGCCGAGTCGGATCCCTGCGTCGTGCGCCGCTTCGGCCGCTACATGCGCGTCGGTAGCCTGCGCAAGGAGCGTTGTTCGATCGCCATGCAACGCCACCTGGCGGTCGATCGCAGCGTCGGGCTTTCGGCTGGCCGGCCCACGTGCCTGCCCTTCGGTGGCCGCGAGGTGCCGATGTGGGACGAGGAGCTGTTCCCGATCATCCCGCCCGAAGGCTATGTCGACCGCGAGGACAGCTTGTTGCTCGGCGCGGAGTGGAACGTGGTGCGCGTGTGTGCGCCGTGCGGCGGTAGTGGATGGGTCGAGGAGACCGAGCACTACTACGAAACCGAGTACTACACCGACTATACCAACGGCGAGGCGCGCAGTGCTTCGCGCCAAGTGCAACGGACGCGTCGCGTGCGGCGCACCTGCGCTTGTTGCGCGGGCGGTGGACGCTTGGAGCACGACCAGTACTTGATCACGCATTGGAAGCAACTGCGCGCCGCCAGCGTGCATCCGCCCATGCCGTTGACCACGCTGGTCGATGGCGCGGAAGAGGTGTGCTTGGCGCGCGCGCCCTTGATGGAAGACAGAGTCCGCCTGCCCTTGACCATGCATGCGCGCGACTTCCGCGCGCCGTTGCGCCAACGCTTGCAAGATGCCGCCGCGGAAGCCGACCGTTGCTTCGACGCGGAGACGGCGTCGGCGCACGCCCATCTCGGTGGCCGGATCTACCGCGCCGAGTATTCGGTGTGGGCCTTCCACACCCTCCAAGTGCGTTGTTCGGGGCTCGCCGGTCGCCTCGGTTGGTTCTTCGGCCGTCGTCCGGAGTACTACTTCCCAAGCCTGCCCATCGGTTGGAGCAACGTGAGCACGACGCTCTTCGCGCCGCCGTTGTTCGTGGCCCTCGTGCTGGTGCTGGCCTTGAGCGCGTGGCAAGTAGTTGGCCCGGCCTTCGGACTGCAGCAGTGACGGTGCAGGACGATGGTCGGATCGCAGGCGGCGACGTTTGCGCTTGCTAACGACCGCCGCCGCGCGCGCGCCTTCCCGCCCGCGCCATGCGCGACGCGCGCTCGATGCGCGCGTCGAGCCGCGCCTCGGGCGTGCACAGGAGTTCCGGCAGGGGCCGGATGCCCACGCGCGCCAGGTCGAGCCGATCCGCGTCCCAGCATGCCTGGATCGCCGGCTCGCCCTCGACGTGGCCGTCGCTGTGCAGGCGCATGGCCTCGCACAAGTGCTCGAACTCGCGCGGCGCGAGCTCGTTCAACACGCCTTCGCGCCGCAGGAGCGTCGCGCAATCGGCCGCGCGATCGCCATGCCGCGGATCATGCCCGTCGTTCCAGCGCTGGCTGTCGTGCAGGTACGCGAACCACGCCAGGATGGCCGGGTTGACCTCCAGCTCCACCGCCAAGCGTCGTCCGTGGTGCCACACCCGGCTCCAATGCCCGACGCCGTGGATCCCGTCGCGATACGCCAGCCGAAAGCGCGGCCGCACGTGGGCCAGGGCCTTGTTGATGATGGCGACATGGGACATGGGCGAGGACCCGCCACGAATGTGGCAGAGCTGTTCGTGGCGCGCAATCGCCCGCAAGCGGCATTTCCGGTGCCAAGGATCGACGTGCCGCTGACGCCAAGGTTCGTTCCGCGGCGAACGCGTCAAGCGCTCAACGCGACGGACAAGGCAACCCGCGACTCGACGAAGGATGCCAGTTCCCGCAGGCTTTCAGGTCTTCATCGCATGGTGGCTGCAAGGATCACGGCGAGGATCAGCTGCAAGGCGAACAACACGATCGCCGCCACCGCGACCACTCCCATGGCCTTCCAGAAGGCTCTCTGTGCCTCGAGGGCTTGTTCGAGGTCCTCCAGCGCATTCGAGGCCAAGAATTCCTCGATCCGAGTGCCGTATCTGAAGAGCTTCACCGCGACGTAGCAGACGAAGCAGCCGATGGCCATGTTAAGAATGCCCACGGTGCCCGCCTTGATGAGCATCACCGCGCCTGAGAGCCAGATCAAGGCTGAGGTGATGAAGCCCAGGCCTCCAATCAGGCGAACCCAAGGCTTGGTTCGCCGCAACGCGTCTTGGATGCGAGGGGTGACCAGCGACGGCGCACCAGCGAAGCTCAAGGACTGGGCTTGGTTGTTCAAGTCTGTCATGGTTGGCTTAATTCAGGTCTGCGTTTGGATGTCCACGAGCTTAGGTCGTGGGATCGTCACTTGCCATCTCCGGGTCAGGCAAGCACCGGTCGCCATCCGGCACTGTGGGGTCAGGCGCGCATTTGCCGCGTCGCGTAGTGACGGCGTGTGGCGAAGCCGCGGTCGCTGGCCAGTCGCAGCGGGGCAGCGGGTGCTCGCACGGCGGGAAAGCGGCGGAATGGGGCCGAGGATCGGTGCTTGCGCACGGTTGCGACCGGGTTGACGGGATTCGCGTCGGGGCCAGGCTCAAGGTGGCAAGTGCCAGGTGGTCCAGGACGGGTGCTTGGACCTCCTACGCGTGGCCGACTGCTCTGCCAGGTCCTACGTTTCCTAGGAGGCAGCTCGCCGCTGCCAGCATCTACAGCTATTCTGCACCCAGTCTGGGTCGTATCCGGCCGTGCTATCATGCGCCACCAGAAGGTGGTCCAAGCTTGGAATACTGCGAGAGAGGGACGATGCGGTGAAGATGAAACTATTTGGTTCGGTAACGATGACCAAGGCTGACCTCGAAACCAGCGTCAACGCGTGGCTCGACCAGAATCCAGGCATCAGAATTGTGCACGTCGGCCATTCCTCCCATGCCGGGGGCCTATTGACCTTGTCGGCCGTGTTCGTTTCGGTCTGGTATGAACCGGCCGACGGCGTGAAAACCGAGAGACGATAACAACGCAAGGCCAGCAAGCTCGGTACGGGTTCACCGCCCGGGATTGGCATCGTTTCGACATCCCTGCAATCGTGCACTCGCCGATGAGCATTCGGCGCTCGAGGGGAGAAACAGACTGAGCCGCTCGGAAATGCTCCTGTGAAGCGTCTGCCGAGTCATGGGCGAGTCCATCGACGGTGCGCCCGTCGAGGCCGTGCGCGGCCGCATCTTGCCAACGAGCGAGTCGTTGCGCCGCGTCCAGCGTAGGTCGCTCGCGTACGGGAACTGCCGGTGCGTCGCAGTCCGTCCTACTTCGCCACCGACATCGACTGCGGAATGTGCCCTTCGGCGATCCACTTGCTCGCGTCCACGAGCCAGTTCGCGCCGAACCTGGTCGCGATCACCTTCTCGATCTCCTCGGGGGGCAACTCCAGGTCGTCCGGCACCGGCGGCGTCGTCGCGCGCGCCAACGCCTCGCGCGCCCGGCGCAGGTCGTGCAGCAAGTCCGCCACCAGGTCCGGCTTCTGGTCCAAGAACCACGACGTCACGCCGAACGCGCGCCGCGAGCCGTCGCCGTTCCACTTGCCGCGCCGGCAGGCCGACAGCTCGATCGACAGGATCGGCGCCGGCTCGCGCTTGTCGCCCTCGGCTTCCGGCACGCCGCCGAGCTTCATGCGCTTGGCGCACTCGCGCCGGATCTCGTTGCCCCACGCGCCGTGCTCGGCGCGCTGCACGGCGTCCATGCGGTTGGGGAAGCAATGGATCTCCGCGTCCATGCGCCATTCCGCGCACCAACCGACCCCGAGGCACAGCCAATCCGGCTGCGCCCCGAAGCGCCGTTCCACCAGCAACTGCGCCAGGCGGTTCGCCATGTCGTGTTCCGCGTTCCAACGCACGGCCGACTTGGGCTTGAGCAGCACCGCGATCAACAGCGGCTCGTACAGGACGAACCCCGGCTTCTTGCGCGCCGTCTTGCTCCACTCCTTCAACGTCGTCTGCTTGGCCACGATCTGGTCGAGCAGCAACCCTTGCTCGCCCTCGTCGCGCACGATGTGCACGATGGCGCAGGCCAGATCCGCTTCCTTGGCCGCGTCCGCCTGCGAAGGCGCCGGCAAGCGCGCGTCGAACCAATTCGCCGTCTCCACCGCCGCCTCGTAGCGCCGCAGCGCCCGCTTGTCCTTCGGATCGACGACCAGGAGAAAGCGCCCCTTGCCATCCAACGCCGCCACCTTCCCCGCCCGCTCGCACCACGGCCGCGCCTGCTCGATGGCCGCCAAGGCCGCCTTGCCCACCGCCGCCGGCACCTTGTCGAACGCCACCACCGCCCCGTCGATCAGCACGCCACGCGCATCCGCGGCAACCAGCGGCGGGATGCCGTCCTCGGGGCCTTGGGCGGCGGGGAGGCCGAGCAGGGGGAGGAGGGCGAGGAGGGTGGTGGCGAGCATCCTTGGAAGGGATAGCAAG
>JBEBCR010000093.1:0-6346 GCA_041157565.1 Planctomycetota bacterium
ATGTCCTTGAAGCCCTCCGGCAGCGGGCGCGGGCTCACCGGCGGATCCTCGCCAGCTCCAAGCGACCAGGGCCCAGCGAGATCGGCGCCGCGCCGTCCTCGAGCTGCAGCGTCTCGAGCGCGAAGCCGGTGGCGTCGACGCGCTCGACCTCGCGGTGCGGCAACAGTGGTCGCAGGCGCACCAGCGATCCGGAACCACGCGTCTCGAAGAGCGCGAGTTCGAGGCCCGGGCCTTCGATGGACGCGCGCACGAACGGCGCGAGCAGGCCGCACTTGTCCTGCCGGCTGCCGTCGGCGTCGCGCGACAGGGAGAGGGCCGCCCGCCACGCCGGCACGCCGCCCGACTTGGACTGCACGGCGAGGAAAGCCGCTGGAGAAAGTTGCGTGGCCGCGAGTTGGATCAACTGGCCGCGGCGGGCGCCATCCTCGAACGCGCACAGCGAGAGGCGCGCGCGCCCGGCCGGCAGCACGATGCTCGCGGCGTGCGACTCGACTCCATGGCGCGCCTCGGCGACGACACCCGTGGCGAGGTCGGCGCGAGCGCAATCGACGCCGACGAGCGCCAGTCCCACGAGGCCATCGCCCAGCGCCAGCCAATCGTCGAAGCGCACGCCCTGCGCGTCGCGCGGCGGCAGCTGCCCCGCATCCAGCACGAGCCCGCGCATCCAGACGCGGAAGGACGGCGGGACGGCCACGTCCAGGCGCAGCGGCTTGGAACCCGCGTGCTCGAGGCGCAAGCTGGTCTCGCCCGCCAGGAGCGCGAGGGTGGCGCGCCCCGCCGCCGCGCCCTCGCCGATCACCACCTCGAGCAGCGTGCGCAACGGACCGGACTCGAGCACGCGCCACGAGCCGCGCGCCGCGCCGAGGCGCAGGGGCGCAGCCAGCAGCTCGCGGCCGCTCTTCTTGTGCACGATCGACTCGATCGCCACCTCGCCATCCGCGCGCGCCGGCGACATGCGGAAGGAGACCAGGTCGTTCTCGAACGTCGCGGCGGAGTCGTTCGGCGCGGCGGTCTCCGCGGCCCCTTCCTTGCCTTTGGACACGCGCACGACGGCGTGGCCCAGCGCCGGCAACGGGACGCGCGCCAAAGTTCCGCCGCTCGCCGTGCGCTGCGTGGCGAGCGATCGCCCTGCGTGGTCGACGACATCGAGCGTCCCGGAGAGTTCCAGCCAGCCCACGCGCTCGAATGGCAGCGCGTTCCAAGCCACCACGGGCACGCCCGAGCCGGCGGCGTCGATGGCGCCGCCGTGGGCGACGAGCACCTCGCGCTCGAGCGAAGCCGCGCCATCCGCGAGCCTCTTCAGCGCGGCCGGGTCCTCGCCCGCGTCGAAGCGCCGCGTCCAGGCCGCGCGCGCCGGCAGCACGCCCAGATCCGCTCCGTCCTGCGCGGCGATGCCAGCCAGCAACTCGCAACGCGCCAAGGCGGCCTCGGCGCGACGCGCGGCCACCAGCCGCGCCTCGGCCGACTCGTCGAGCGCCGACGGCGCGCGCTCCGTCCACGTGGACTGCGGTAGGCGCGCGAGCGCCGCTTCGAGCTCGCCGGCGGCCGAGCCCACGATGCGCGGCGCCAGCTCGCACGCGCGCCAGCGCGCCAGGGCCTCCAGCATCGCCGCGTCGTCCCCGCCGCCCAGCTCGACCAGCACCAGCGCCACGGCCTCGACGCCCTGGCGCGAGGCGACGAAGGAGCGCCACCAGCCCGCGTCGAGGGTCGGCACGCCACCCAGGTCGGCGTGCGGAGTCGCCAGCCACGCCCCGCTGCCGTCGCCGGAGGTCCAGCGCTCGTTGGTTCCCGGCGCTCCGCGCGCCGCGCCGCGGGCGACGAGCTGCCCGACGCCGGCGGATTCGCAGGCGCGCGCGAGCACGCGCACGGACTGCGGATCGCCGTCGAACACGGCCAGCCGCTGCGCGCCGCTCGGCAAGTCGCGCGCCGCGGCTTCCACGCCGCGCACGACCATGCCCGCGGTCCAGCGCGTCGATCCCGACATGGTCCGCGCGCGCAGTGCGTCCGGCGCCAGCAGGCCGCGCGCGGCGAGCTCCTCGGCCACGCCGCGGGCTGTGTCAGGCAAACTGGACAAGTCGCCGACGCCCACTCCCAGCACGGGCAGGCCCGCCGCGGCGGCCGAACGCAGCGCGGGATCCAGCGCGGCGCCGGGGGCGGGCACCGCCACGAAGGCCACCGAGAGCCCGGACAACTCCGGACGCCTGGCGAGCAGCTCGTCGACGCGCCGCAGGGCCAAGGCTTCGACGAGCGGCGGATCGCGGCGCAGGAACGCGTCGTGCACGGCCTGCAGCGCCTCGTCCTCGCCCTCGAAGGCGAAGAAGGTCGAACCCGTGGCGTGCAGGGATTCCCAGCGCGCCAGGGCATCGCGCGCCGCCGGGGTCAGCCACGCGGCGTCGCGGCGTTCGGCGGCGAGGAACTCGCGCACGAAGCGGCGATCCGTGCCGCCGGCGCGCACCAGCCGCAGCGTGGCGCCATGCAGGCGCAGACGCCCCTCGCGCGGCAGCTCCATGCCGCGCATGCCGAAGTCCGCCGCCAACGCGCGGTGCACCAGCCACCGTCCATCGCCGAGTGGCAGCACGCCGCCGGCGGCCGGGTCGAGGCGCAGGCGCGCCGGACGACGCTCGCCCTGCGTGCCGAGCACGACCAGCTCGCACTCGAACGGCTCGGCGGGAGCCTCGATGCACAGCCACGCGTCGTAGGACCTGCCTCCATCCAGCGGCGCGAACGAGATCAGTTCGCCGGCGGCCGAAAGGCCGCGATCCGGCGGCGCGATCCTCATCAGCACGCCATCGCCCAGCACGCACAAGGGATCGCTCTCGATCCCGCGCGAGCGGCGCGGCCCGAAGTCGATGGGCAGCCATGGATCCCCCACCACAGCACCGGGGGGCAGCGGCAGCGGAGCCGATTCGGCCGCCATGCCGTCGGGCAGCGCGACATGCGCGCTGCCGCCCTCGTCGTGCCGCTGCAGCGCGTGCAAGCCGGCGAGGGCCGGGGCCAACGATTCGCGCCGACCGGCGGCCGAGCGCAGCTCGATCGCGGCGAAGCGCGCGAAGCTGGCGCCCACCTCCTGCGAGCGCGCCACGAAGCGCGCGGCGACCAGTTCGCGCCCGGCGTGCGCGTCCAGCGGAACCTCGACGAGGCGCTCGCCCTCGAGCGCGTCGCGCGGCACGGCCTCGGTCGTGCCGCCATCCGACCACGACAACTCGACGCCGCAGCGGGCCGCGCGCGCGCCATCGTCGTCCAGCGCGTACACCAGGCGATCGCCCTGGGCGGCGCGCCACGACGGCGTCGCGAGCGGCAGCTCCGGATCGCGCCATTCGCCGGCCTCGCGGCCTGCGAAGAACGCGTGCGCTCCCCCGGCGAGCGGCGGCAGCGGCGCGGGCGGCAGGTCGGGCCTGCGACCTTCGCGCGCCTGGCACGCGAGCAGGGCGAAGCACAGGACCACCTTGGTGGCGACGTGGACGGAGAGCAGACTGTGGCTCATGCGGGATCTTTGGGCGCGGCTGCCGAGCGCGCGCCCGGCCTGCCGAGGATGGATCGCCACTCACTCTACGAAGCCGCGGTGCAGGATGCCGAGCAACTGTGCTCGTTCCTGGAGCGGCTGCACGGAGCCGGCCCCGCGCGGCTCGGCGAGGACTGCTGCGGAACGGCCCTCCTCGCCCGCACCTTCGTGGCCCGCGGGCCGGGTCGCGCCGCCACGGCCCGCGACATCGACCGCGAGGTCCTGGCGCGCGCGGCCGCGCCGGGGGTCGCCTGCGTCCATGGCGACTTGCGCGACGAGGTCGAGCTCGGGACCTGCGACATCGTGCACCTGGGCAACTTCTCCGTCGGCTACCTGCGCACGCGCGCGGAGCTCGTCGCCTACCTGCGCCGCGTCCGGCGGCGCCTCGCGCCCGGAGGCGTCCTGGCCCTCGACACCTATGGCGGCGCGCGCGCCTACCAGCGCGGCATCGTCGAGCGCCGCCGTGCGTTGCGCGACGGCACCGTCGTCGAGGCGCGCTTCGAGCGCGTCGAGTGCGATCCGCTGCGCGCGCGCGTCGTCGACCACCTGCACCTGCGGCGCTTCCTCGGCGCGGCACTGCTCGACGACCATCCGCGCGCGTTCACCTACGAGTGGCGGCTGTGGACGCCGATGGAGCTCGCCGAGGCCGTCGAGGAGGCGGGGTTCGCCGCGTGGCGCTGGCACGCCGAGCTGGGCCTTGGACGCGAGGGGATCTCGGGCGCGGACCTCGACGACGAGTGGGTCGTCCTGATGGAAGTCAGTCGCGGACCAGCTTGAGCGCGAACGGCATCGACGCCGAGGGCAGGGGCACGAAGCGCAGCGCCACCACCTTCTCGCCCGCCGGCGGCACGACGATGCGTTGGGCGAGGAAGCTGCGCGTGTCGTCCGGCAGGTCGTCCTTCTTCCACTTGCCCGCCCAGCCGGCCTGCACTTCGGCGGCGCGCAGCGCCTCGCGCGACGGGAGCTCGTCGCCGACGAGCACCTGCCAGGCGAGTCCGATGTCCGCGTCGTGCTTGCCGAAGCGCAAGTCCAAGGACAGCGGAGTGGTTCCGGGATTGGCGAGGCGCAGCTCGACCTCGTGCTCGACGAGGTAGTTGCCGATCGTCTCCGGATGCACGTAGGGCGGATGCAGGAGCATCGGCGCGGTCTGGCGCGCCTCCCGGCACTCGCGCGTCTGCACCTCGGGCGCCGCCATGAGGAAGGACAAGCCGTCGGCGCCGAGGCGCGTGGCGTCGATGCGCGCCCCGCCGCGCCACGCCACGTTGCGCGAGACGCCGCTGACGCGGCGCACGTGGCACTTGGGCGGAGGGATGGACAAGTCCATCGTCTCCTGCGAACGCGCGCCGCGCGCCAGCAACGCCTCGCAGGCGGCGGAGAGCTCGCCGATCGGCGTCGAGCCGGGCACGGCCACCACGTGGACTTCGACGCGCGCCGCGCCGCCCGAGGCCGCGGCGAGCTCGGCGCGCACGAGGCCGTTGACGAAGCCCGAGGCGGTGGCGTCGGCGCCGGGCTCGGCGGCCTGCAGGACCGGCGTCCAGCCGATGGCGCGACCTTGGCGCGCGGCGAGCCGCACGGACTCGATGGGACGGGTCCACGCGCCGCAGAGCAGCGCGCGACCAAGCTGGACCTCGGGGCCGTCGATCTCGGCGAAGGGACCGTCGGTCGCCATCGACTGCCGCGGCTCGACCAGCACATCCTCGTCCAGCAGGTTCCTCGCGTGCACGACGATGCGCACGGGCTGGCGCGCATCCTCGGGGTCGCGCACGAAGTGGTACAGGAACACCTCGAACGCGTCGTCGATGCCGGCGAACCCGGCGGACACCTGCTTGCGCATCGCCTCGGGCACCGGCCGCCCATCCTGCATGTCGAAGGGCGGCAGCACGCTGGTCGTGGCGTAGAGCACCCCCACGCCGCGGAACAGCTCCGGCAGGTCGGAATCGATGCGCAGCGGCCAATCGACGCGCGGCAGGAGCTCGCCGGGCAGCAGGTGGCCCGCGCAGCGCGAACACTCGTCGGAGCCGCGCAACGCGACCAGCGGAGTCCACGGACCATCGGTGGCGGAGACCTGGACGAGCGAGGCGAACAAGGCGGCGAAGGCGATCATGGGGCTAGCGGCTCGTTGTGCCCGAGGAGCAGGCGCAGGGCGGACTTCCGCGCCGCTTCCGCGACGGGACGTGGCGCGTCCTTCGACTCGACCAGGGCCTGCAGCCGCGCGGCGATCATGGAACGCGAACGGTCGTAGCCATGCCAGCCGAGCGCCTCGGCCGACGCGACGCGCGCGGCGACGGGGCGCGCGGGATCCTCCGCCAAGGCGAGCAACGGCGGCACCGCGCGCTGCACGCGGTACAGGCGGAAGCGCCGCGCCGCCTCGACCAGCTTGCGCTCGGCGCAGGCCGGATCGGACAGCGCGGCCAGCTCGTCGGCGAAGGCCGAGCGAGGCGCATCGGCGAGCTCCTCGAGCTCGGCGCGCACGCCCGGCGCGTCGAGGCGCGGGCCGAGCCGCTGGGCGAGATCCTCGAGCTCGGCGCGCACGATGTCGGGATGCAGCCGCCGCAAGCCTTCGCGGGCGTCGAAGGCCACGCGCGGCGACGGATCGAACAACGCGGCGAGGGCCAGCAGCCGGATGTGCTCCGTCTCCCCCAGCTCGGCCATCAGCTCGACCGCCTTGCGGCGCAGGAGTTCGTTGCCATCGCGCGCGACGAGCTCCAGCGCGCCCGCGAATTCGTCGGAGCGCGTGGCCGCCAGCGCGCGCAGCGCCTGCAGCCGCACGGACGCGGCCGGATCGCGTTGCAGGATCCGACGCGCCGTCTCGCTCGGCAAGGCGCCGCGGCGCGCGAGCATCCA
>JBEBCR010000094.1:0-6343 GCA_041157565.1 Planctomycetota bacterium
GCGTCGGTGGAGGCGTGGCGCACGGTGCGAGCGGGCGGCGGTCGGCGCGCGGGGTCGATCGACCACCACTTGCCGTCCCAGGGCACCTCGCCGTAGGCGTCCTCGCGCAAGGCCAGCACGGCGTGCGCGCGCAAGCCCGGCTCCGCGCCGGAGGCGACGAGCGCGGCGAGGCGGACGATGGCCGGGCCATCCACGCGGTCGCGCAACGCATCGACCACGAGGCGCCGCGAAGCGGCGTCGACGCGCGCGAAGTCGGGCGACATCCCGCCGAGGTGGATCGCGCGCTGCAGCGCGTGGCGCACCCACTCGTCCTTCTCGCGCGCCAACGCCTCGAGGACGTGCTCGTCGCGCTCGGCCGCGCGCGCGCCGAAGGCCGGATTCGCCAGCGCCCGCGCCGCCTCGCGGCGCACGATCGCGTCCGGCGAGGCGAGCAGCGCGGCGGCGACGTGCAACGGCGCGTCGTTCCTGCGCGCGAGGGCGCGCGCGATCCACGCATGAGTCTCGGGCAGATCGGCGGCGAGCAGCCGGTCGGTCGCGCGCCACAACTGCAAGCGACGCGTGCGCTGGTCGTCCTCCTCGACGGTGCCGTAGCGCGAGAGCTCCTCCAGCGCGCACCACGCGTGGGCCTTGGCGCGGTCCGAGGCGGGACCTTCCAGATGGTCGACGATGTCGAGCACCGTGCGCATCGTGCCGCCATCGGCCAGCGCTTGCTGCGCGCGCAGGCGCCGGCGGAACGAGGGTTCCGCGAGCACGTCGAGCAGCCCCTTGTCGTCCGTGGGCAGCGGCTGCATCGCCGAGGACGCGCGGCCGTCGTCGTCGGCGCGGCGCACGCGCCACAGCCGACCGGCGGCCACGTTCGCCGTCCAGCCGTCGTAGTTCCAGTCCGTCACCCACAACCAGCGCCCGTCGGGGGACTCGGCCACGTCGAACGGGCGGAAGGCCTTGGCCTCGCCGGCGACCAGCAGGTCCTCGTGGCCCTTCACGCCGTGCGTGGCGCCGCGCCCTTCGAAGTCGAAGCGGCGCACGACGCCCTTGCCCCACTCGGCGAAGTACGCGCCGCCCTTCCACGGATGCGGCCACGCGTCCTCGCGGTAGACGAGGTTGCCGCACGGCGAGCCGCCGCCCTGGTCGAGGATGCAGGGCCGCACGAGTTCGGGCCGGCTCTTGTAGTCGTGCGGGTAGCCGTAGGCGGCTCCCGACATGACGTGCGTGACGCGCGTCCACCAGCCGAGGCCGTCGTCGGTGTTGTCGTACGTGTACATCTCGCCGCGCGCGTCGATGGCGACGTCGAGGATGTTGCGCAGGCCAGAGGCGACCAGCTCCAGCTCGTGGCCGTCCGGACGCACGCGCACGACGCCGCCGCCGCGCAGCGTCAGGCGCCGTCCGTCGCGGCCGACGCACTCGGGGATGCCCTTGTCCCCCACGGCGACGTAGAGGTAGCCGTCCATGCCCATCTTCAAGCCGCTGACGATGTGGTCGTTGAAGCCACCCGGCCAGCCTGGCGCGGGCGGTCCGAGCGTCGTCAGGATTTCTTGACGCACGTCGGCCTTGCCGTCGCCGTCCGTGTCGCGCAGCGCCGTGAGGTTGGGCATGTTCATCACGAACACGGTGTCGCCCAGGGTCTCGAGGCCGAACACCGCGTACAGCCCCTCGGCGTACACGGTGCGCGCCCAGCCGCCGGATGGATGCGGCGCGATGCGCACGACGCGGTCGATGGGCTTGTCGGTCGGCCCGGGCATGTCCATCGGGTCCTCGCCGACGAGCAGCGAACCGTCGTCCAGCGCCAGCACGGCCGTGGGCCACAAAAGCTCGGGCGCGGCCTGCACGAGGTCGACGGCGAAGCCCTCGGCCGGCCGCGGCGCGACTTGGGGCGCGGGGATGGTGGAGGACGCGGCCGTGCGCGAGGCGGACGCGGACTCGAAGCGCGCCTCCGTGCGCGTCGCCCAGGCGATGCCGCCGTCGAGGTGGACGAGGAAGCGCTCGTCGCGCCACACCTCGGGGCGGTGGCCCAGCGAGGTGTAGAACACGCGGCCCTCGCCCTGCGCGCGCGTCCACGCCACGGCGAAGTCCTTGTCGGCGCGGTGGATCCCGTCGCGCGACAGGTCGACCTTGTCGGCGTCGAGCTTCAACAAGCCGTGGTTGCGCGCGCGCT
The DNA here is from genome assembly GCA_041157565.1 of Planctomycetota bacterium. GTDB lineage: Bacteria > Planctomycetota > UBA1135 > UBA1135 > SXXH01. The sequence continues at coordinate 2,153 of JBEBCR010000094.1, forward strand.
CGTACGGCGCCTTGAACTGGTAGATCTCGTCGACGATCTCGAACGAGGCTCCCAGGTGGCGCGTCGATGGGTGCCGCGGATCCTCGACGAGGATCGGGACCTCTTCGTGCCACGGATGGTTGTCGAAGTGCCCGCCGATCATGCGGCCGAAGCGCTCGTCCGTGTACAGCGTGTCGGTGGCGCAGTGCGCGCCGATGAACGCGCCGCCGCGCTCCACGAAGGCGAACAACGCGTCGCGGCGCTCCTTGGACAGCGGCAGCTCGCCGGTCGTGTAGAAGAACACTCCTTGGAAGGTGGCCAGGCTGGCGGCGTCGAACGAGGCCGGATCGCGGGTGGGCACGGCCTCGTACAGGCCCGTGGCCGCGCCGCGCTCGACGAGCGCCTGTTCGACGAGGCACAGCTGGTCGGGGGCGGGACGGCGCGCGACGTCGTGCTCGAAGCCGGCCGAGTGGGTGTAGACGAGGATGCGCGGCGCCCCCTCGGCGGCGGATTCGGCGGCTGTGCCTTCCGTGCGCGGAAGGTGCGGGTGCGCGGACGCGGCGGCGGGGCAGCAGGCGAGCAGTAGTCCCAGCATGGGCACCAAGATACCCCCCTCGGCTCAAGGTCGGTCCTCGGGGTGTCCGATTCGGATCGCGGGCGCCACCACGCCGTCGCCACCAGCGCGGCCAGCCCGCCACCATGAGTTCCCCTGCCCAGCGCGTCCGCGCGCGCCTTGTTCCAAGCGGAGTCCGCGCATGAGCGGCGCACCGTTGCGCATCATGCTGGTCGACGACTCGACCGTCATCCGGCGCCTGCTGGCCGACACCTTGCAGGGCGATCCGGAGATCGTCGTGTGCGGCATGGCGAGCGACGGAATCGCGGCGCTGGGCAAGCTCGACGAGCTGCAGCCCGACGCCATCGTGCTCGACATCGAGATGCCGCGGCTCGACGGCATCGGCACCTTGAAGGAGCTGCGCAAGACCAGGCCGCGCCTGCCGGTGGTCATGTTCAGCACGCTGACCGAGCGCGGCGCGGCGGCGACGCTCGACGCGCTCGCGGCTGGAGCCAACGACTACGTCACGAAGCCCTCGAACACCGGCGGCTTCGAGCTGGCGAAGGCGCGCGTGAGGGAGACCTTGGTGCCCAAGCTCAAGGCCTTGTGCGGACGCGGCCTGTCGCCCGCCCACCCCGGCCTGGCGCGTCCCGAGATCGCGCGGCCCGGCGCGGCCCGCGTCGGTCCGCCCGCGCGCATCGACATCGTCGCCATCGGCGTCTCGACCGGCGGTCCCGCGGCGCTCGAGGCCGTGCTGCCGCGGTTGCGCGCCGACTTCCCGGTGCCCATCGTGCTGGTGCAGCACATGCCGCCGCTCTTCACCAAGCTGCTCGCCGACCGCCTCGCGTCCAAGTCGCGCATCAAGGTGGTCGAGGCCCAGGACGGCCAGGCCTTGGCGCGCGGCACCTGCCACATCGCCCCGGGCGATTGGCACATGTCGCTCAAGTCCGACGGCGCGCTGGTCAAGGTCGCGCTCGACCAGGGCCCGCACGAGAACTCGTGCCGCCCCGCCGTCGATCCGCTGCTGCGCTCGGTGGCGCGCATCTACGGGCCCAACTCGCTCAGCGTGATCCTGACCGGCATGGGGCAGGACGGGCTCAAGGGTTGCGAGGCGACCCGCAAGGCCGGCGGCTGGGTCTACGCCCAGGACGAGGCCAGCAGCGTCGTCTGGGGCATGCCCGGCTTCGTGGCGCGCTCCGGACTCGCCGACAAGGTGCTGCCGCTCGACCAGGTCGCCGCCGCGATCGAGGCGCGCGTCATGGAACGCCGCGCCGCCATCGCCGGCTGACGGTCCCGCTCCGCGGCGAACGGCGGGCAACTGTCAAGCAAACCTGACAGAATCGCGCGTCCGTCGCCGTTCAGAACGAGTCGACCGCCTCGAGCTCCGTCAACAGCGCCGCCAGCGCCCGCAGCGCGTCCGTCGTGGTGAACACGCCAAGCAGCTTGCCGTCGTGCGCCACCACGGTGCTGCCGAGCCGGTGCTCGGCCATGTGCGCCACGACCCGCCGCAAGTCGTCCTCGGCCTCGACCTGGTACACGTCGTGCACCATCGCCTCCTCGACCAGCGTCTCGTGCGGGTCCGAGGCGCACAGCGACTGGATCAGGTGGATGTCGCGCTGCGACAGGATCCCCACCACCTTCCCCCCTTCGACCACCGGCAAGTGCCGCACCTCGTGCAGCCGCATCCGGCGCGAGGCCTCGGCGATGGTCTCCTTTGGACCCACGACGACGAGGACGCGGGTCATGTAGTGCTCGATGGTCAGCGGTACGCGGCTCATGGTCGGGGGGCCTCCTTTTGGCCTTGGGTCCATTGGAGGGTGGGGCGGGGAGAGTTGCGCCGGACCAGAGGGCGCAGGGGGGTGGGGGCTCGAGTGCGAATCCGATGCTGGACCCCCTCGCTGTGCGCGACTGGTCGGTGGAATTGGGCAAACTCGCACCGCGTCGGCGTCCCCGACCGTCCATCTACCTGTGGAGGTGCAGCAGTCGTCGGCCAGCCCACGCCCTGGCGGGCGCTGCCGCGTGGTCCTTGGCGGTCCTTCCGCGCGCCAGGGGCCCCTGAGCCATCGGTAGGATTCGACGATCGAACATGGCCTTCCCCGCAGGTCGGGTGACCTCGCGACGAGGGCGTGGACTCGACACGCCCTGCTGCAGGAGCAGCAGTGGCCAGAATGGACTCGGCGTACCGCCGTTGACCCTGCCAGGCCCCACCGCGGACACCACAGCGAGGCTTGGGTGGCGCGGTCACCAGACGCCCAAAAAGACAAAGACGCTCGGCGCCCAGAGACCGTGGCAGGAACGGTGGCTTGTTTCCAAAACATTACCAAATAGATGCTTATGGCGCCGCCTTGCGCGCACAACGACAGGGGCCAGCATCCCAACTAGCGAACTGCACGATTTGCTCCTTTTGCACGAATCCCGACAGTCAGACCCGAATGTCCCTCCAAGCAGTGCAGACAACTCGCCCCCTGGCGCGAACCATCTAATCGGAGGCCCGCCTCGACGACCATCCCGTCGCCATCCAGGGCCGCAAAGGCAATCGTGATCTCCCGTTCCAGCGAGTACGCCATCCGTGCCCTGACCTTCCTGGCCATGGAGGGCGATGGACGCCACCACTTGGCGCGCGACATGGCGGAGCGATTGGGGATTCCTGCGCCGTTCCTTGGCAAGGTCCTCCAGCCGCTCGTGACGAGCGGCTTGCTGCACAGCCAGCGCGGGCGCAGCGGCGGGTTCAAGCTCGCCAAGGCGGCCAAGGACGTGCGCCTCGTGGACATCGTGGCGACGCAGGAGACCTTGCATCCGGCCGACACCTGCCTGCTCGGGCAAGGCGAGTGCCGCGACGAGGGTGCCTGCCCGCTGCACGCCTTCTGGACGAGCACGGCCCGCGCCTTCCACGCGCGGCTGCGCGACACCAGCCTGCAGGAGCTGATCGAGTTCCGCGCCACGCACCCCGGCTGCGCCTACCCCGACCAGGCCCTCGATCGCGTGGCGCGCGCGCGCGGCGCGGCGCAGGAGTCGAGCGCGGTGCCGGCCTGAGCCCGACGACGGTCCGGGCTCCCCGCGAGCCTGGAACGCGCAGGCGCGCGCCACCTCCGGAAGCCGGGGGCGGCGCGCGCCGCGTTTGTCAAATCCGCTGGACAGTCGTCAGGAGCCGCGGATCTTCACCTTGCCGGTCGGCGTCGGCTCGATCTTCGGGACGACGACCTCGAGCACGCCGTTCTTGAACGAGGCGGCGACCATGTCGGCCTCGACGCGCGCGTTGCGCGGCAGCGGCACCGAGCGGCGGAACGAGCCGTAGCGCGACTCGACGCGCACCCAGTCGCCCTTCTTGCTCTCCTCCTCGAAGCGGCGCTCGCCGGAGATGACGAGGCTGTCGCCGCGCGTCTCGACGGAGATGTCCTTCTCGAGCATGCCGGGCAGCTCGCAGGTGATGGTCCACTGCTTGTCGTTCTCGGCGATGTTGACGGGCGGGACCAGCGACTCGCCGAACAAGGACGGCAGGCGGCGCGGGCCGGCGATGCCGGTCTCGAAGAACGGTTCGAACATCTGTTCGAAGGTGTCGCGGATGTCGCGGATGTCGGCGACTTGGTCGTTGGAACGCTGGCGGAAGGGCATGATCTTCATGGGCTGTTTTCCTCGTGCGCACGCACCAATGCATGCGT
>JBEBCR010000095.1:0-6295 GCA_041157565.1 Planctomycetota bacterium
CATGCTGCACGGGCTCGAGCGCAGAAGGCTCGCGCTGGCCGAACTCGTGCGATGGAGGGTGTTCGCCGATGGACGATGCACGCAGCAACCCACAGGCTGGGTCGCGGCCCTGCCGAGGTGCGCCTAGTCCCCGGACGAGCGCTGCAACATCAAACGAGCGTGCACGCCGAACGCATCCAAGCGACGGCGTGCACAGCCAAAGGGACCAGTATCGTCAGGTGGTGGTCACTGGCCCTCCGCCAGCTGCCACCCAAACTGAATCCCCACCTGCCCCCCCTCCAGCACGACATCCGCCCCCGCCGCCTGGTACACGCCCGCGAATCCCTGCGAGCGCCCCTGCCACGCATACGCGCGGCCGCGACCGGTAGCCTGCTTGTCGGCCGAGAAGAAGATCTCCGCGAAGCCGTCGCCATCGATGTCGACCACGCTCGCTCCGCGACCGAACGACGCGAACTGCTGGTTCTCGCCGTTGAAGATCGCGTCGGCCGAAGTGGCGATGCGGTTCGAGAGGGTCGGCGCGCCGCGGAAGTAGTAGCCGCGGCCGTTGTCGAAGTTGAGGTAGTCGGCGCGCGGCGCGCCGACCAGCAGGTCGAACAGGCCGTCGCCGTCGACGTCGCCCGAGCGCAGCGTCTGGCCGAAGCTCGTGTGCGTCGGCAAGCCGCTGTAGACGTGGTCGGCCGTCGTGGCGGAGCCGCCGGCGAGCGAGGCCTGCGAACCGCGGAAGATGTAGACGCGGCCGACGCGCTCGCCGAGCAGGGTGTCGTACGCGTCGACGGCGCCCACGGCCAGTTCGTCCCAGCCGTCGCCGTCCAGGTCGCCGGTGGTCGTCGAGGCGCCGAAGCGATCGCCCTCGCGGGCGCCATGCAGCGTGGTCGTGTTCAGCACGGGACCGCTCGTGCCGAGGCGGCCGGCGCCCAGCACGTAGACCTCGCCGGCGTCGTGGATGAGCACGCCCACCGTGGGGTCCGCCAGTTCGGCCGACAGGGTCAGTTCCATGCCGTTGGCGCCGAACTGGCCGCAGCCGATGCGCGTGCCGATGCGATCGGCGCTGCGCAGGCCGTCGTAGTGCCACTGCGCGCTGTCGGCCCCGGCGTTCGACAAGGCCTGGCCGGCGACGAAGCGGTAGACGCAGCCCGAATCGGGGCGCGACGGCGCGTCGTGGTTGGGCGCGGAGACGAGCACTTCGGGCACGGCGTCCCCGTCGAGGTCGCCGACCGCCACGGCGCTGCCGAAGCCGTCGCCCACGCCCAGCGCTTCGCCGGACAGGCGCGCGTCGGCGGAGGCGGTGTTGAACACCCGCGCGCCGTTGCCGAAGGGGCCGCGGAAGACGAAGGCCGCGCCCACGTCGCTCGCGCCCGGCGCGTCCCAGCCGTTGGCGCCGATCACGAGGTCCAGCACGCCGTCGCCGTCGGCGTCGCCGGGGCAGATGCAGGTGCCGAAGCCGTCGTAGGCCGCGCCGCCGTAGAACACGAGGTCGGCCTGCGACGAGTCGAGTCCATCGAGCGTCGCGCCCTGGGCGCGGCCGAAGTAGACGTGGACCGCGCCGGCGAAGGTGCCGTTGGTCGAATCCGAGGGCGTGGCGACGACGAGGTCGCCGATGCCGTCGCCGTTGATGTCCGTGCGCGGCGGCGGCGGCGTCAGGTACTCGAACGCGCCGACCAAGGTGGCGCTGCCCTGTTGCGGGTGCGAGACGACCACGTCGACGAAGGTGCCGCCCGTGCCGGCCGGCGTGTCGCAGCGCAGCGAGTTCGCGCCGAGCACGACGATGTTCGTCGCGTCCTGGCCGCCGAATAGGACGGTGTACGCGTTGGCCGCCTCGAAGCCGCTGCCGAAGATGGTGACCGTCGAACCGCCGGCGGCCGGGCCGCGCGCGGGGTCGAGCGAGGTCAGGACCAGCGGATTGCCGCCGCCGGACAGGTACGTGTAGCCCGAGGTGCGCACCACCGTGCCGAGGTCGTTGGTCACGCTGACGGAGACGGCGCCAGTGCTCGTCGCCCCCGGCGCGACGCAGGACAGCTCGGTCGTGCTGAGGACGTCGACCTCGGTCGCGGGCGTCGCGCCGAACTTGACGGAGTGGCCGGAGTCGTCGGCCGGGTCGAAGCCCGTGCCGCGGATGACGACGAGCGTGCCGCCCGCCTGCGGACCGGAGGCCGGTTCGACTTGGGCGATCGACAGCACCAACGGCGCCTCGTAGATGAACCCGCCGAACAGCGTGGCGCTGCAACCACCGCGCGCGACGCGCACGTCGGCCGGGCCGCCCGCGCCGGCCGGCACGGTGCAGGTGATGCGCGTCTCGCTTTCGACGACGATGTTCGTGGCCGGCACGCCGGCGAAGGTGACGAGGTGCTCGACGCCGGGCGCGAAGCCGCTGCCCTCGAGGACGACCTGGATGCCGCCGGCCGCGGGACCGGAATCGGGCGTGATCGACAGCAGTCCGACCACGTCTTCGGGCGCGACGTAGTGGAACGCGTCGACGAGGCTCGCCGTGCCGATGTCGTTGGTGATCGAGATGTCGACCGTGCCGGCGGGCGCGGCCGGGACCACGCACTCGAGTTCCTGCGCGGACACGACGTGCACGCTGGTGGCCGCCTGGTCCCCGAACATCACGAGGTGCGCGGCGTCGGCGCCCACCACGAAGCCTCCGCCGCGAATGGTCACCACCACTCCGCCGGCGATGGGCGCGCAGTCGGGCGACACGCCTTGCAGCGACACGACTGCCGGCGGTTCCGTCGAGCCGCCGCCGTTGCCGTTGTTGCAGGCGGGGACGAAGAGGAGCGCGGCGCACGACAGCAGGAAGTTCACGACGGTCCCGAGGGCAAGGACGCCGGTGCGTTGCTGGATGCAGGTGTTCATGATGGCTGTTTGGAGACTCGATGCGAGGAGACGGAATCGGTCGACCGGCACTAAGCCCGCGGGCTGGCGCTTTGGAGAGGCCGACCCTGAACCGGAGGAGACCGGCCCAGCTATTGCGATTTTCTAGCAGAGTCGACAGCTGGCGTAAAGCACAAAATGCGATGTCCTTAGGCCGCGGCGCAAAAAACCGCTGTTTTTGGCGACGCGCGACCAGGCGCCCACGCGCCCCTGGTGCGCGCCGAAGCACGTGCGACCGTTAAAACCCTCTGGCGAAGAGCTTTGCAGCACTTCAAATAGCGCAATCACCCCCGCTGGGCGGCGCCTTGAAAGCCTGGCAATTGCGCCACCCTCTCCAGGTACCGGCGCCACGCATGGCGCGCGACGATGACCCGTGCGCGCAACCCGCGCCCTCTCCTACTTCGAGCTGGCGGTCCCGTCGCGCTCGCGCTGGCGCAACTTGGCGACGCGGTAGCGATCCTCGACGCTCTTGGGGTTCTGGCCCGCTCGCAGCGCCTCGACGTAGGCCTGCAAGGCGGCGTCGATGTCGCCCACGACCATCCACGCGTCGCCGATGGCTTCCTGGGCGCGCCAGTCCTCCTTGAAGAGCTCGAGCTTGTCGACGAGCAGGTCGAGGGCCCGCTCCGCCACCTGCTTGTCCGCGGGCGACTGCGTCAGCAGCGCGCGCGCCAGTTCGCGCCGCGCCGGGGCCCAATCGGACTTGGCCGCGTGCGAGGCTTCGAAGTGCCGCACCGCATCCGCGAAGGCGGCGCGCTGCACGTCGAGCAGGCCCAGGTTGTAGTCGACGACATGCCCCTCCAAGCCCGCCTTGCGCGCGCGCTCGAACTCGGCGCGGGCCTCGTCGAGGCGCTCCGACTGCGCCAAGGCGGTGCCGAGATCCAGCGCCACCAAGTTGTCGGGCGCGCCCTTGGCGCGCGCCTTCTGCAGGGACTCCAGCGCCATGGCCCTCTGCCCGCTTTCGCCGTAGACCCGCCCGAGCATCACCAGCGAACGCGGGTCGTTCGGATGGCGCTCGACCGTGCCGCGCAGCGACATGATCGCCCCGGAGGCGTCGCCATCCCGACGCCGCAATTCCGCCAGCAGCAGCTCCCCATCGAGGTCGATGGTCCCGCTGGCGAGCGCCTCGCGCAGGACGCCGGTCGCGCCCGGCAAGTCGTTGGCGGCGACGCGCTCCTTGGCGAGTTGGTAGGGAGTCTGCGAGTCGTGGCAGGCGAGGCAGGCGCAGACGAGGACGCCGCCGAGGAAAAGCGTGAGTCTCATGGCTTTGGGGCCGCCGAGGAGGGCGGTCGAGGCGAGCAGTATGCCACGAAATCGCAATCCGCAAAGCGCGGGCGGCAAAACCCTTGCCTAAATGCAGAATCCGGGAGAGGGCTCCCCCCCCTCCCGGACCTCCTGTCTGTCAGCCTAGGGCCGAGGTCCGCCGACCGGTCGGTCGCACGGGCCCCGCCGTGCTCACTGGTCGCCCAGCGGACCGTTCGGCAGCAAGTCGCCGTTGTCCTGCAGGCATTCTTCGTACGGCAGATCGACCACCGACTGGGTCGTCAGGCGCTCGACGAGCACCGCGTAGACGGCCGGGTCGTTGATCTGGGCCGCGGTGCTGTACGCCACGCGTCCGTTGATGCGGATCCAGCCCGACTCCTGGTTGGGCGCGCCGATGATCTCGTTGGCGGCCTGGTCGAGTCCTTGCAGGAAGCTGTTGAGGAACAGCGGGTCGATCTGGGTCAGGTACGGGTCGGCCCAGCAGCGGAACTGGTACTGCTTCGACAGCACCTGCTCGTTGTCGTTGTAGACCAGCAGGTCGACCACGGTGCTGAAGTCCGAGCCGCCCGACAGGCCGATCAGGATCAGCTTGCTGCGCTCGGGGCCGGTGGCCGTGCGCTGGCCGAGGAAGCGCGGGATGAGGATGCGGTCCGGCGCCTCGTCGTACTCGACGCCATCGAGGTCGCGGATGCCGTCGTTGTCGACATCCGTCTCCGCCATGCGCGTGCCGACGCCGCGGAACACGCGCGCGTTGACCGTGTCGTCGGCGCCCTCGAGGGCCGAGGAGATGAACAGCTGGCCGATCAGGTGGTTGAACACGATCGGGCGGCCGGTCGTCGGACTCTTGGCGAAGGCGTAGACGTAGCCTTGCTCGGCGTTGGGGTTGTGGAACTTGGTCGCGATCGTGACCGTGTCGCACGGCGTCATGCGCAGCGTGCGGTTGGTCTCGAGGCACGGCAGGTCCACGCCGTCGAGCCCGTAGCGCGCGATGTAGACGAACTCGACGTCGATGGAGCCCGAGGCCTCGGCGCACTGCGTGTTCGTCACGGTGATGAAGGTGACGCTGCCGTCGCGATTGTCGAACTCGGGGAAGAGCAGCAGGCTGCCGGGCAGGCTGGCGCGCTTGCTCTCGCACGGATCGGTCGGCGCGTCGCACTCGTCGGGCACGCCGTCGCCGTCCGAGTCGGTCTCGCACGCGTCGGGCGTGCCGTCGTTGTTGCAGTCCGGCTGGCACTCGTCGGGCACGCCGTTGGCGTCGCAGTCGTCGCTCGCGCCGCTGGAGATGTCCGTGGCGTCCTGCACGCCGTTGTTGTTGCAGTCCACCAGCGGAAGGTAGGTGTACTGCACCACGATGTTCGCCGCGGCGCGCGTGGCGATGCCGGTGACGAGGTTGCCGGGGCCGCTCGAGCTCGTGATGGCCTGGGCGCGCGCCGGGAACGTGATGTTGCCCGGGCCGACGAACAAGAGGAGGTCGGCCGGAGGCGGCGGGATGCTCGCGCTGCTCGAGGCCGACTCCAGCACGGCGCCGGGGTTGGCGCCCGAGGGGCCGGCGAAGTCCAGCGCGCCGTCGAAGGCCGCGAAGGTGAAGTTGTACGTCGTGGTCGGCGCCGCCTGCAGCAGCACGACCGCCGGATTGTCCGAGCGGAACAGGCGGATCTCGGCGCCGAAGCCGAGGCTGACCGTCTGCGGAGCGGCGTCGGTGCTCTCGAACTGCGCGTCCGTCTCGACCGTGCCGGTGAAGGCGATGGAGACCGATTGCAGCGTGCCCAGAGCCGGATCGAACTTCGGCACGGTCAAGGAACCGTTCCAGTTCGTCGTCTGCAGCGGAATGGAGGCGGTGAACGATTGCGTGTCGGCGAATGCGACGCCCGACCACATGGCTCCAAAGAGCATGGCCGGGAGCACTCGCCCGCGGTGGAGGCAAGAACTCATGGTGCGGATCCCTAGGTGTGACAGGCTCGGCTACGCCCGGTGCTTGCGAGTGGCACCCGAGTTGGGCGGAACTGATCCAGTGGAGGAGCGCAGTGTCGCAATTGGCCTATTCAAATGCAAGATCCAAAATAGAGACGCCGGAGCGACATAAGTCGTTAATTCAAACATCAAAGAGGCCCCCGGAAACAGCCGCCAGAACGGCGACTCGCGGGCAGAAGTCCATTTGCGAGAG
>JBEBCR010000096.1:0-18922 GCA_041157565.1 Planctomycetota bacterium
GGCACCTTCCCGGCCAAGCTGCTGATGGGGCGGCACGGTCGCGGGATCATGTTCCGCCACCACAACGCGTTGCCGATCGATCCCGCGGCCAACATGGGGTTCGGCCACCACACGATCTCGACGCACGAGCACAACGGCCACAACCCGGGCGAGAGCGACGGCTTCGCCCACGCCTACATCTACCCCGGCCAGTACTGGGACTACCGCTGGCCGATGATCCTGGCGGGCTACGACACGATCAACACGGACGCCTCCGACCCGCGCGCCGCGTACCCGACCGACGACGGCGGCACGACGCGGATCCGCGGCGACTGGCGCGAGACGGCGAGCACCCATTGGTTCCACGACCACATGGAGGACTACACCTCGCAGAACGTCTACAAGGGCAACGCCGCGATGTTCAACATCTACAGCGCCCTCGACCGCGGCAACGAGGCCATCAACGACGGCGTCAACCTGCGCCTGCCCTCGGGCTCGGCGCTGCCGTGGGGCAACCGCGACTACGACGTCAACATCGTGCTGGGCGACAAGGCCTGGGACCAGAACGGCCAGTTGTGGTTCAACACCTTCCAGACGGACGGCTTCCTCGGCGACCAGCTGCTGACCAACTGGCAGTACAAGCCGAGCCTCGACGTGCGCGCCCGTCGCTACCGCTTCCGCCTCCTGAACGGCTGCGTCGCGCGCTACCTGAAGCTCGCGCTCGTCACCGAGCAGGGCGTGCCGGTGCCCATGCACATGGTCGCCAACGACGGCAACATCATGGAGCACGCAGTGGCCTTCGATGGCACGGGCGGCACGCAACGCGGCGTCCTGCCGGTGCAGGCCATCGCCGAGCGCTACGACATCGTCGTCGACTTCAGCCAGTTCGCGCCCGGCACCAAGCTGTACTTCGTCAACATCCTGGAGCACCAGAGCGGCCGACTGCCCAACGCGGTCATCCCGCTCAACAGCGTGCTCTCCGGCGCCTACCGCGCCGAGGCCACCGACGACGACGGCGACGGCGCCGCGGACCGCTGGATCAACGGCGACCCTGTGGTCGGCAAGTTCATGGAGCTCGTCGTCCACCAGTACAACGGCGTCGACCAGAGCATGAATCCGGCCGACTACGTGCCGGGCCGCAGCAAGATGATCCCGCTGCCCATGCCCAGCGCGGCTTCCATCGCCCAGGCCAAGCGCCACACCTTCGAGTTCGGCCGTGGCGGCACGGACGACAAGCCGTGGACGATCAAGACGGACGGCGGCGCCTCGCTGACGGCCGACATGGACATCGTCTCGGTGGCGGCCAACATCGGCGACAACGCCGCCGACGGCTTCGGCCACCTCGAGATGTGGCACTTCAAGTCTCCGGGCGGCTGGGCCCACCCGGTGCACGTGCACTTCGAGGAAGCCATCGTCCTGTCGGTGAATGGGCAACCGCCGCCCGCCTACCTGCGCTGGGCCCGCAAGGACATCTTCCGCATCGGCGGAGGACCCGAGTCCTGGCAGGAGATGGAGGTCTCCCTGCGCTTCCGCGAGTTCGCCGGCAGCTACGTCGAGCACTGCCACAACACGACGCACGAGGACACGGCCATGCTGCTGCGCTGGGACATCGAGAATCCCGGCCAGACGGTGCCGTTCCCCGCGCCGCAGCCCTCGTGGGAAGGCGTGACGTACCTGCCTTCGCACTCCCTGCCGCTGGCCCGCACGGGCGTCGGCTTCGGGCCCGAGGACGGCGTGCAGCACCAGAACATCCTGACCGACGCCGTCGAATGGTCGGCGAGCCAGGGCTGGCGGTTGCGGGGTCGCGTGACGCTGGTGGGCGATCGCCCCACCGTATCGGCGTACCTTGGCTCCACGGCCACGGGCACGCTGATCGGCTCGGCGCGCGCCGACAGCTCGGGCAACTTCCTGATTCGCAAGACGAACGGCCAACCCGTCCCGCCGGCGAGCATCACCACGGTGAGCTTCTCGTCCACGGACGGCGCCTTCAACGTTTCGGTTCCGCTGGTGCGCCTGCCCTGATCTTGCCGGCTCGCGCCAATCGGACCCCGACTTCGGCCGCTCCAATCCTTGCCTTGGAGCGGCCGAAGTCCCCTGCCCGCCGGACCCCATCGCGGCGGACCATCCGCACCACTCGTCGCTCGCATCCCCTCCGTTCCGTTCCCATGACCACCCTCCCGACCATCTCCCTCGCCCTGGCCGCCATCGCGTGCCTCGGCTCCACGCTCCGCGCCGGCGAAGCGACGCGGTCCACCGCGCCCAGCGCGGCCACGCAGTCGGCCCAGTCGCCCGCGCCGCTCCCGGTGCGCGCAGCCGAAGTGTGGGGCGCGAACTACTTCCCCAACTGCGAACTGACGACGCACGAGGGCAAGCGGGTCAAGTACTTCGACGACCTGCTCGCCGGCAAGACGGTGATCGTCAACTTCATCTACACGAGCTGCCCGGACGCGTGCCCGATGGCCACGGCCAAGCTCGCCGAGGTGCAGGAGCTGCTCAAGCACCGCATGGGCAAGGACCTGTTCTTCTACTCCATCTCCGTCGACCCCGACATGGACACGCCCGAGCTCCTGGCCCAATACGCCAAGCGCTTCAACGCGGGGCCTGGCTGGCTGTTCCTGACCGGCAAGAAGTCGGACATCCGCGACGTGCGCAAGAAGATGGGCATGCTGCGCGCCGACGAGGAGAACAAGGAGCAGCACACGCTCGACATGCTCATCGGCAACCAGGCTTCGGGCGTGTGGGTCAAGCGCTCGACGATGGACAACCCCTACGCCATCGCCAGCCAGATCGAAGGCAAGGCGCTCGGCTGGAAGTCGGGTCGCACCGTCGAGGCCGAGACCATCGCGCCGCAGGTGCGCAAGTACGAGGCGGGCGAGGACATCTTCCGCACGCGCTGCGCGACCTGCCACGCCATCGGCAAGGACGACGGCCTGCCCCAGCAGGGCCCGAACCTCCTGGGCGTCGTCGATCGTCGCGACCGCAAGTGGCTCGAGCGCTGGATCTTGGAGCCCGACGTGATGCTGGCGCTCAAGGATCCGCTGGCGATGGACCTGTACAACGCCTGGCACCAGCTGCCGATGCCCAACATGCGCCTGACGCCGCTCGAGGTGCAGAACGTGATCGGCTACATGGATCGCACCAGCGACGCGTACGTCGAGGAGCTCAAGGCCAAGGAGGCGCAGGCCGCGGCCGACTGGGCCGCCACCGACACGGGCGACCACGGCGAAGAGCCTGCGGACGACGAACTGCTCGCTCCGCTGGGCGCCACGAGCAAGAAGGCCGGCTGCTGCCAGAAGACGGACGGCCTCGTGGGCGACGACGTCCCGGCCGTCGTCGCGGCCGAAGCCGCTCCCGCGCCCGTGGTCGCCGCACCCATCGTCGAGGAGCCCGCGCCGGCGAAGGCCGGCTGCTGCAAGGCCGACGATGGACTGGTCGGCGACGACGCGGCCGAGTCGGCGGAAGCAGCCACCGTCTCCGGCGAGGCGCGGGTGGACGAGGAAGCGACCGACGTGCCGCCTTGCTGCCGCGAGGACGAGCTGGTCGTGGACGCCGAGGCGGCCGCGCCCGGGCGGGACGAGCCCAAGCCGCGCCGCGACAAGCTGCCCTACCCGGCCGTGGCCACGGGAGTCCTCGGGCTCGCCTGCGTCGGCCTGCTGGGACTCCTGCGCCTCGGACGGGGCGCTCCCTGAGGATCCAGCGCGCGCACACTGCTTCAGCGGACGAAGCGGAAGTCGAGGTCGGACGCTCGCGTCCGGCCTCGACGCCTTTCGCGCCACCGCGCGTGGAGCGGGGCTCGCGCGACCCTCGTGCGCTAGGCTGTGGCCAGCGGCGCCGGCGCAAGACCGGGCCGCGGGCATGAAGCGACGCGAAACGCAAGGATCCCAGGGAGCGGCGCGCGCCGCCGAGGTCCGTCCGCCCGCGTCCGAGCTGCGCGACGAGCTGCTGCGTCGCATGCGCGCGGCGCGGCTCGAGCGCTCGGCGTCGCTGCGCGCGCTGGCCGTGCGCACCGGCATGTCGCCCACGCTGCTCGTCCTGGTCGAGCAGGGCAAGCGCCTGCCTTCGACGCGACTGGCGTCCGAGTGGGTCGAGACGCTCGACCTGCCTTCGGACCTCGCGCAGGCCTTCGTCGCCTGGGCGAGGCTGCACCACGGCGCGCCGGAGGAGCGCATCGCCGCCGCGCAGGTGCTCGACGCATGGCGACGCGCCAACCTGCCGGCTCCGCGCCGCACGGCCGTCGACGAGTCGGCCGTGCTCGAGCGCTTCGCGCAGGTGCATGGAGCCCGCGCCACGCACCTCGTCGTCGCGCCCGGGCGCGTCAACCTCGTGGGCGAGCACATCGACTACAACCTGCTGCCGGTCCTGCCGATGGCCATCGACAGGGCCGTGGTCGTCGCGGTGCGCGCGCGCGACGACGCCCGCGTGCGGGCGGCGAACCTCGACGCGCGCCACGCCGCTTGCGAGTTCGAGCTCGGCGCGGGCCTCGCGCCCGTCGCCTCCGGGTCGTGGAGCAGCTACCTGCGCGCCTCGGCCCTGGTCGTGGCGGGACGACTGGGCGAGCCCTTCCGCGGTGCCGACCTGGTGTTCGCCGGCGACGTGCCCGAGGCCGCCGGCCTCAGCTCGTCGAGCGCCTTGGTGGTGGGGGGCGTGCTGGCGCTGCTCGCCGCGCGCGGCGTCGAGCTGCCGCGCGAGGAGTTGATGGAGTTGTGCGCGCGAGGGGAGCGCCACGTGGGCGTGCAAAGCGGCGGCATGGACCAGGCCATCTGCCTCGGCGGACGCCTCGACCACGCGGTCCAGGTCGGGTTCGCTCCGTTGTCGCTGCGGCCCGCGCCGCTGCCGGCGGGCTGGCGCTTCGTCGTGGCGCACAGCGGCGTGCTGGCCCACAAGGCGGGTCGCGCCAAGGACGCCTACAACGAACGCGTGCGCGAATGCGCCGAGGCGCTGGCCGCCCTGCGCGCGTCGGCCGGCGCGCGCGCGGATTCCGATTGGCGCGAGCTGCTGCGCGACCATGGCGCGGAACACCTCGTCGCGCTCGCCGGGCGGTGCTTGGAACCGACGCTGCTGCGTCGCGCGAGGCACGTGCTGTCGGAGGCGTCGCGCGTCGAGCAGGCCGTGCTCGCCATGGCGTGCGGCGACTTGGCGCGCTTCGGCGCGTTGATGGACGCGTCGCACGCGTCGCTGCGCGACGACTACGAGGTCTCGTGCCCCGAGCTCGACGAGCTGGTGCAGCTGGCGCGCGACCAGGGCGCGGCGGGAGCGCGCCTGGTTGGCGCCGGCTTCGGCGGCTGCGTCGTCGCCCTGTGCGAGGAGCGCCTGGCGCTAGGGCTCGCCGAGCAGTTGCGCGCGCGATGGCAGGAACCGCGCCACCTGCCCGCGTGGTCGGTGCAGGTGGTGCGCGCCTCCGACGGCGCCACGACGCGCCGGCTCGACTAGCGCCGCATCGAGACCAGCAGCGGCGCCGGGCCTTCCTGCACCACGGCGAAGTCCGCCTTGCAGCGCACCCCGCGCCAGCCTTCCTGCGCCACGACCTGGCCCACCGTGCCGCCCAGCGTGTTGCCCGGACCGGGGCACCACAGCTGGTCGGGGGCCAGCTCGCGCAGCGCGACCTTGACCGACAAGCCGAAGTCGTAGGGCTCGAACACCTGCGCGCCGAAGGTGTAGTGGCGCAGCTCGGCGAGGTCGCACGACCACGGCGAGTGCATGCGCCCGCGTCCGTCGACCAGCGTCGTGTCGGGCGTCCTGAATTCGACTCCGGCGAGGCGCTGGAAGGCGAGTTCCGACACGCGCGCCACGAGGCGCGTGTGGTAGGGACCGTGCTGCTCGAGCTGCAGCGGGTACTGGTTCGAGCCGAGCTTGGCCTTCGGCAGGACGCGCTTCAGGTGCGAGACGCCCGCGTCGGAGCCCGCCAGCACCGCCAGGCCACCCAGGTGGATCGAGGGCAGCGCCTCGCCGCCGCTCGACTCGAGCGCCGAGCGCACGGCCGCCTCGCGCTCGGGATCGCGACGCCATTCGTCGTCGACCAGCGGGTACAGCACCTGGCCGCCGCCGGTGGAGGCGCAGACTTCCTTCTGCAGCAAGGACATGGTCTGCACGACGCGGAATCCGTCCTCGAACGACAGCGCGCCCGCCACGGCGAGCGCCGTGTACCAGCCCAGCGAGTTGCCCGCCACGCCGACGCACTCGTGGTCGCCGAGCGCCGTCGCCGCGTCGATGGTCGAGACCAGCCAGATCAGCGGCGAGACGTTCTCAGGCGCCAGGTGCAAGGCGCGGTCGAACTTGGCGGCGCCGTCGAGCTCCAGCAGCGGCGGCAGGCCGAACTCGGAGCGCAGGCGCTCGGCGGCCTGCACGCGCGGATCGGCGGGATCGAGCGACTTGAGCTGCTTCTCGGCGTAGCTGCCGCGGCCGGGGCACAGGATGACGATGCGGCTCACGCGAGGATCTCCTTCATCGCGGTCAGGATCTCGTCCTCGCCCAGCAGCACGCACGCGGTGGCGGCGCCCAGCGGCACGTACGTGTCGGCCGAGCGCGCGCTGCGCAGCGGCCCGCGGTGGCCGCGCTCGGCGAAGTGGGCCACGACCGCGTCGGCGACGCCGCCGGCGGTGGCGCGCGCCTCGTCCACCACCAGCACGCGGCCGCACTCGGCGGCGTGGGACTCCAGCGCGTCGCAGCGCAGCGGCGCCAGCCAGCGCAGGTCGACGACGCGCGCTCTTCGCCCGGTCTCCTCGCGCAGGCGGCGCGCCGCGCGCAGCGACAAGCGCACGCCGTTGCCGTAGGTGACCACCAGCAGGTCCTTGGCCTCGGGATCGTGGACGCCGAGGTCGCCCGGGAGCAGCGGATCGTCCGGCTTGCCGGTGGGCGGCGGGTAGTCGCACAGCCACCCGTTGTCGCCATCGGCGTGCAGGTCCTTCTCGTGGTACAGCGCGATCGGCTCGAGCACGCACACGACGCGTCCGCAGGCCTCGGCGGTGGCCACGGCGCCGCGCAGGATGCGGGCCGCGTCGTCGCCGCGCGAAGGCACGGCCAGCATCAGGCCCGGGATGTCGCGCAACGCGCCCAGCGAGTTGTCGTTGTGGAAGTGGCCGCCGAAGCCCTTCTGGTAGGCGAGGCCCTGGATGCGCACCACCATCGGGTTCTTGAACTGGCCCGAGGAGAAGAACTGCAGCGAGCAGGCTTCGCCGCGCAATTGGTCGAGCGCGTTGTGGATGTAGGCCAGGTACTGGATCTCGGGGATGGGCAGGAACCCCACGTGCGCGGCTCCCTGCGCGATGCCGAGGATGGTCGTCTCGTCGAGCAGCGTGTCGAAGACGCGCGCGATGCCGAAGCGCTTCTGCAGGCCCTGCGTGACTCCGTAGACGCCGCCCTTCTTGGCGCTGTCCTCGCCGAACAGCAGCGTGTGCGGGTACTGCAGGAACAAGTCGTGCAGCGCCGCGTTGATCTGCGCGCTCATCGTGCGGCGCGCCACGCTCCTTTGGTGCTCGGGCAGCTGCCCGCCGAAGGTCTCGGCGCGCAGCTCGGGCTTCAACCCCCGGGTCGAGCGCGCGCGCACCGCGCCTTCGTCGAAGGGCGCGAGGCTCTCCACGACCTCGGCGCGCGTCGACAACTTCGGGCGCCGCGCCGCCTCCTCGGCGCCGGCCATCACGCGCTCGCGCGTGGCCCGCACGATCGCGCGCAGCTGCGCCGGCGTGGCCGCTCCGACCTCGATCAGGCGCTTCGCGGTCGCCAGCAGCGGATCGCCGGACTCGACGGCCTCGATCTCCTCGAGGCTGCGGTACGTGGTCTCGACGTCGCTGCCCGCGTGTCCCCACAGGCGCGTCGTCTTCAGGTGCAGGAACGCCGGCACGCGCGTCGCGCGGCAACGCTCGAGCGCCGCGGCGCAGGCGTCCCAGGCCTCGTCGATGGATCCTTGCGCGAGCGTGTAGTCGAGGTGCGTCTGGTTCGAGTAGCACTCCTCGATCCAGCCGCGCGGCGTGTCGACCGAGATGCCGATGCCGTTGTCCTCGCACAGGAACACGATGGGCAGGGGGTTGCCGCGCTTCTTCACGTAGCGCGCGGCGTTGAACGCCGCCTGCGCGGTGGCGTGGTTGGCGCTGGCGTCGCCGAAGCTGCACAGGACGAGCGCGTCCTTCGGCAGGCCGGTCTCCACCGCGGTCCGGCGGCCGCGCGCGAGCGCGAAGGCCAGGCCGACGGCCTTGGGCAGGTGCGAGGCGATGGTCGAGGTCTGCGGCGGCACCCACAGCGGCCGGCTGCCCCAGACCTTGTGGCGCCCGTGCGAGATGGGATCGTCGCTCGAGGCGCACAGGGACAGCAACGTGTCGAACACGGGCGTCGAGCCGGCCAGTTGGCGCGCGCGCGCCTGCATCAGCGCGCCGCTCCTGTAGTGCAGGAACGCCGGATCGTCGATCCGCGCCAGCGCGCCCACGATGGCGTTGAACTCGTGGCCGGCGCTGCCGATCGTGTAGAAGCTGCGACCGGTGCGCTTGAGCTCGCGCGCCGCGACGTCGAGGGCGCGCGAGGCGACCATGTCCTCGAACAGCTCGCGCGCCTTGCGCGCCGAGAGGCCCGAGCCCCTTCGCAGCGGTTCGTCGGGGCCGAGCAGGCGGGCGGCGGGAGCCGCGGAGTCGAGGTGGTCGTCGAGGTTCTTCTCGACGACGGCGACGCGGTTGGTGGTCACGGGGGCGCTGCCCGCGGCGCGGGCCCAGCCGGGCCTTGCGCGGGCACCTTTCGAGCCGGACAGGTTACTCGCACTTGCGCCCACCGTCCACGGAGCCACGATGGTGGCCCGAGGAACGCCCATGGCCACCATCACCGCACTCTTCTGCGCCGCCCTGCCCCTCGTCCAAGGCCCGGCCGTTCCCGCCGCCGCCAGCTCCGACTCGCCCGTCGCGGAGGTCGAGACGCAGGAGCAGCGCGACGCGCGCATGGCGTGGTTCCGCGAGGCGCGCTTCGGGATCTTCCTGCACTGGGGCCTGTACTCGGTCGCCGGCGGCCAGTGGGACGGCCAGCGCGTCGCCGACTGCGGCGAGTGGATCCAGAACTTCGGGAACATCCCGACCAGCCGCTACAAGGAGCTCCTGCCGCGCTTCGCGCCGGCGAAGTACGAGCCCGAGCGCTGGGCGCGCTTGTTCAAGGCCGCCGGCGCGCGCTACGTCGTCGCCACCACCAAGCACCACGACGGATTCTGCCTGTGGGACAGCGCGGTCAACGACGACTGGGACGCCAAGGCTTCCGGAGCGGGCCGCGACCTGCTGTCGCCGCTGGCCCTGGCGCTGCGCGCGCAAGGACTCAAGTTCGGCGCGTACTACTCGATCCTCGACTGGCGGCACCCCGACTACGGCGCGCGCCCCAAGTTCAACGACCACGCCCGGGGCGAGGCCGACATGCGGCGCTACGTCGATGGCTACATGCTGCCGCAGCTCGCCGAGCTCGCCGCGCTCTGCAAGCCGGACTACCTGTGGTTCGACGGCGGCTGGGACGCGTGCTACACGCACGAGATGGGCATGCAGGTCGACGACCGCGTGCGGGCGCTGATCCCCGGGGTGGTCGTCAACAACCGCGTCGACAAGGGCTTCACCGGCATGGATGGCCGCACGGCGCCCGGCTTCCGCGGCGATTGCGGCACGCCCGAGCAGGAGATCCCGGAGAACGGCTTCGGGCCGGGCGTCGACTGGGAGACCTGCTACTCGATGATGAAGATCCCCGGCAAGTGGACCTGGGGCTGGCGCAGCGACGTGACCGAGTGGAGCACGGCGAGCCAGATCGTCGACCTCTTGGTCGAGTGCTCGTCCAAGGGCGGCAACCTGCTGCTCAACATCGGTCCCACGCCCGAGGGCGAGATCCCGCCGCAGGTCGTGGAGCCGCTGGAGTCGACCGGCGCTTGGCTCGGCCGCCACTCCGCCGCCATCCACGGCACCTCGGCCTCGCCGTTCGCGCGCAAGCTCGAGTTCGGCCACGCGACGCGGCGCGGCGCGCGCCTGTACTTGTTCGTCGCCGACGCCAAGCCGGGGAAGATGCTGCGCCTGCCTGGGCTCGCCAACGAGATCGTCGAGGCCTCGCTGCTCGGCTCGGCAGCCGGGTCGGACATCGCCTTCGGCCGGCGCGGCAAGGACGCGCTCGTGTTCCTGCCCGCGGACCTGCGTCCCGATCCGCTGCGCACGGTGGTGGAGCTGCTGCTCGACGGCGAGCCGCGCGTGTCCACGCGCATCGCTCCGGAGGGCGGCAAGCTGGCGCTCCTGCCCGAGGACGCGACCCTGCACGGGCGCGAGCTGCGCCTGGAGCGCCGCGGCGGACACGCCAACATCGGCTACTGGCTCGATCCGGCGGCGTGGGCCTCGTGGGAGGTCGAGCTGCCCGCGGGCGAGTGGGAGCTGCGCGCGCAGCTCGGCTGCAAGCGCGGATCCGAGGGCAGCGTGGTCGAGGTGCTGCTCGGCGACGCGCTGCTCGCCGAGCACGTCGTGCAGGCCACCGGCGACGACTGGGAGTCCGGGCGGCTGGTCGACCTGGGGACGTGGCGCGCGGACGCGCCCGCCACGGGCACCTTGCGGCTGCGGGCGCGCGACAAGCGCGGCGAGGCCGTGGCGAACGTCTGGCGGCTCGAGCTCGTCGAGCGCAAGGCCGGCGAGTCCGTCAAGTAGATTTGACAGCTTGCCGCGGCGCCGGCCGACGCGGGCCGGATTCCAGGTCGCGCCCGTCGACCAGCGTGTGCGCCGCGAGCAGGCCCCCGGCCAGCGCGATCGCCGTCAGCAGCATGCGGAAGGCCGTCTCCACGCCGGAGACCACGTCCTTCTCCAGCAGCGCCTGGAAGCTGGCGAAGCCCACGCTGCCGGGCACCAGCAGCAGGATCCCGGGCACGAGGGTCGTGGCCGAGGAGACGCGCCGCGCGCGCGCCAGGAGTCGCGACCCGGCTCCCAGCGCCAAGGCGCCGAGGAACGCGCCCAGTTCGGGCCCGAACATGCTCGTGCCGAGGCGCGCCCCTGCGAAGGCCACCACGCCGGCCAGCACGATCCACGGAGCGTCCGCCCGACGCGCGCGCAGCAGCACGACGAAGGACAGCGGGGCCACGACGAGCGCCAGGTGCAGCGTCCAGCCGGGCAGCGAGGCCGGATTCGCCTCCGGCAGGCCCGGCAGCGCGCGCAGGAGCTGCGCGCCCAGCGCCACGCCGAAGCCCAGCGACAGGAAGGTCAGGATCGCGCCCATGAAGCGCGCCGTGCCCGCGATCAGGTGGCGCGCGGCGAGTTCGCTCATCGCCGTGGTGAGCGACAGCCCGGGCAGGAGCACGATCAAGCCCGCCAGCGTGACGACGTAGACCTGCACGGTGTCCTCGCCGAGCGAGACGAGGTGCGCCAGCAGCACCGCCACGACCGAGGCGAGCAGCGCCGCCGCGAACTCCAGCAGGCGGCCGAGCCACGGGCGCCGCGCGGACAACTGCACCAGCGAACCGACCAGCAGCCCGACCACGGCCGAGGCCAGCACGTCCGCCAGCGCGCCGTCGAAGAAGCGCGCCGCGGCGGCCGACGACAGGCCGAAGCAGCACACCTCCAGTCCGGCTCCGTACGGGGGCCGCGCCGACTCGACGCGCTCGAGGCGCGACGCCGCCTCCTCCAGCCCGATCTCGCCGTCGAGGAACTGGCGCACGAGCTGGTCGACGCGCGCGCGCTTGCCGAGCTCGACCGATCCGGGTTGCAGCCGCAGGAGCTGCGTGTGCTGGTCGCCCAGCGGGCCGAAGGCCGCCTGCAGCTGGGTGGGGGCGGCGAAGACATGCGCCTCGAGCCCGAGGCGCGCGGCGACGCCTTCCATCGCCTGCTCGACGCGCGTCGTGGGCGCGCCGTGCCGGTGCAGGGCGCGGCCCACGGCCATGACGAAGCCCACGTCGGCGTGGCCTGCGGGTTGTTCGCGCGTCCCGGACATGGGCCACAGGCTAGCAAGGGCGGACGAAGCGCGTTCGGCCGAGCGCGCGCGGCGGCTCCGATCCTCGTGCCGCGCGTCGCGCCTGCGTCGCGTGGCAGGCGTCCCTCGTGGTCGCCTCCTTCGTGGTGGTCGCGCGCCGACTCGTCCTCGCGTCGGCATCCTCCGCGCGCCGTCGCCTTCCCGACCGCCGGCGCGCGCCGCGCGGCGCGATGGAACGCCGCGCGGGGTGCTCGCCAACCTTGGCGCGACGAAGAGCGGCGGGAACGGCGCGCAGCGGGGCGGCAGGGTGCTGCCGCCCCGCCTTCCATTCACGCGACGAACCTGCGCGATCGCGCTCGAGCCCGGATCAGTCCTCGCGCTTCTCGAGCTTGGCCCAGGTGTCCTTGAGCGTCGTCGTGCGCAGGAACACCGGAGCGCCCGGGCGCGAATCCTTCGGATCGCAGTGGAAGTAGCCCACGCGCTCGAACTGCCAGCGCGAGCCGGGCGCGGCTTCGAGCATGCAGGGCTCGAGCTTGGCGGCCGGCACCACCACCAGCGAGGCGGGATTGAGGTTCGACTTCCAGTCGACGCCTTCGGGCACGTCGTCGGGATGCTCGGCTGAGAACAAGTGGTCGTACAGCCGCACCGGGGCCTCGACGCAGCGCTCGGCCGAGACCCAG
The DNA here is from genome assembly GCA_041157565.1 of Planctomycetota bacterium. GTDB lineage: Bacteria > Planctomycetota > UBA1135 > UBA1135 > SXXH01. The sequence goes on from JBEBCR010000096.1 coordinate 12,540, forward strand.
TGGATGATGCCCTTCACCTTGCGGCCGTCCGGCGTCTGGCCGTGGCCGGTCGCCGGGTCGTAGGTGCAGACGAGCTCGACGACGCGGCCGTCGGCGTCCTTGCGGACCTCCTTGCAGACGATGCAATACGCGTAGCGCAGGCGCACTTCCTTGCCCGGCGCCAGGCGGAAGTACTTCTTCGGCGCGTCCTCGCGGAAGTCGTCGCGCTCGATCCAGATCGTGCGCGTCAGCGCGATCTTGCGCGAGCCCGCGGCGGGATCCTCGGGGTTGTTCACCGCCTCGAGCCACTCGACGCCGCCCTCGGGGATGTTCTCGATCACGACCTTGAGCGGATCGAGCACCGCCATCGTGCGGGACGCCTTCTTGTTGAGGTCGTCGCGGATGGCGTTCTCGAGCACGACCCGGTCGATGGTGCTCGTCGCCCGCGCCACGCCGATGTGGTCGCAGAACGCGCGCAGCGCCTCGGGCGTGTAGCCGCGGCGGCGGATCCCGGAGATCGTCGGCATGCGCGGGTCGTCCCATCCGTCGACGATGCCGGACTTGACCAGTTCGAGCAGCTTGCGCTTCGAAAGCACGGTGTAGGTCAATTGCAGGCGCGCCATCTCGATCTGGCGCGGCTTGTGCGGCACCGGCAGGTTCTGGACCAGCCAGTTGTAGAGCGGCTTGTGGATCTCGAACTCGAGGGTGCAGATCGAATGCGTGATGCCCTCGAGGGCGTCGCACTGCCCGTGGGCGAAGTCGTACATCGGGTAGATGCACCACGCGTCGCCCGTGCGGTGGTGGTGGGCCCGCATGATGCGGTACAGCACCGGGTCGCGCAGGTTGGGGTTGGGCGACGCCATGTCGATCTTGGCGCGCAGCGTGCGCGAGCCGTCGGGGAACTCGCCGGCGCGCATGCGGCGGAACAAGTCGAGGTTCTCCTCGACGGAGCGCCCGCGATGCGGGCTCTCCTTGCCCGGGCGGTCGAGCCAGCCGCGGTACTCGCCGATCTGGTCGACGGTCAGGTCGCAGACGTAGGCCTTGCCCTCCTTGACGAGGTGTTCGGCGTAGCCGTAGAGCTCCTCGAAGAAGTCGCTGGCGTAGTACAGCGCGTCCCACTCGAAGCCGAGCCAGCGCACGTCGGCCTGGATCGAGTCGACGTACTCCTGCTCCTCCTTCGAAGGGTTGGTGTCGTCGAAGCGCAGGTTGCACTTGCCGCCGTACTGGCGCGCGAGGCCGAAGTTGACGCAGATCGACTTGGCGTGGCCGATGTGCAGGTAGCCGTTGGGCTCCGGCGGGAAGCGCGTGTGGACCCGGCCTTCGTTGGCGCCGTGTGACAGGTCGCGATCGATCTCGTCGTGGAGGAAGTGGCGGTGCGCGGGCGCGTGCCCGGCTGCCCCGCTGGTCGTGTGCTCGGCGTCCATGGTGCGGATCGCGCGCGTGCGCGATCCGCGCAGGATAGCACACGCCAGCGCCGCCCCCCCGGCCTGCGCCGGGACGCGCGCGCGGCCTAGCGCAGGCCCGGCCGCAGCGGGCCGATGCGCGCGGAGGCGGCTTCGTACTCCGCCGCCGACAGCGGGGCCACCTCGTCGGGGTGCGTCCCGCCCGAGCGCCGCGCCGGCACCGTGGTGTAGAGCGCCTTCGGCAGCCAGGTGGAGAAGAACTCCTCCTCCATGGCGGCGATGGTCTCGACGTTGAAGCGCACCTTCTCGCGCAGGCCCGCCACGTGCGCCACGGGCGGCGTGCCCAGCGTTCCGCGCGTGGCGGCCTGGGCGCGCTGGAAGTGGTTGCGGAAGGCGCGCTGGCCGTACTCGAGGAAGTGCAGGAAGGTGTGGTGCGTGCTGTTGGCGCCGGCCCACGGGTAGGGATGCAGCTCCCACGCGCTCGACATGCGCGCGATCTCGCCCTCGACCTGTTCGTTGGCGGCCTTGGTGCGCCGGCCGTCCTTGTGCTGGAACAGCGCGTACAGCCGCAGGTCGTCGCCCTCGGCGTGCCAGATGCGCCGCACTCCGTAGCGCGACGGATCCTGCGCGATGTGCGAGCCGCTCTCGAGCCCGAACTCGCCGACGATGAAGAGGTCCACCTGCTCGGCCTGCTCCTCGATCCAGCCGATGGTCTCGAGCGCCTCCGCCACCGTCTCGTCGGGGTGGTCGGTGAAGGTCATCCACTCGGTCGCCACGCCGGCCTCGTGGAAGGCGCGGTTGACCGTGGTCAGCGTCTCGCGGTCCACGCCCTTCCTCATCAGCTCGAGGATGCGGTCGGAGCCGGACTCGATGCCGAAGGCCGCGCTGCGCAGGCCCGAGTCGAACAGCAGCTTGGCGCGCTCGGGCGTGAAGTACCTCTCGATCTTCAGGTCGCTCGACCAGCGGATCTTGAGCTTGCGGTCGATGATCTCCTGCGCGAACAGCACCGCGTACTTGGGGCTCAGCACGTCGCAGGAGATGTAGAAGTTCCTCACGCCATGGCGGCGCGCGAGCTGGGCCAGCTCGGATACGGCCTTGTCCACCGGCACCTCGCGGTACGCGGCGGTGCCGGTCTCCGTCAGGCCGTAGTAGCAGAACGAGCACTTGCCCCAATAGCACCCGCGCGTCGGCGCGTAGAGCAGCGTGCGGCTCGGCGCGAGGTAGCGGTCGAGGTCGAGGTCCGAGTAGTCGGGCATCTCGGCCGCGCGCAGGTCGAGCGTCTCGCGCGGGCCGAGCACGCACTCGCCGCTGGCGGGATCGAGCGTCAGGAGGTTCGGCACCTCGCGCAGCAGCGCGTGGCGCTCGCCCGCGTCCGAGAGCGCGCTCCAGCGCTCGAGCAGCGGGAACAGCGCCTCCAGCGTGCGCTCGCCTTCGTACATGCCGATGGCGTCCACCCACGCGAACAAGGCGCGCTTGCGCTCGGGATCGAGGTGCGAGACCACCTGGTGGATGGCCGGCCCGCCCAGCGCGAGGAACAGGCTCGGCTTGCGCTCGCGCAGCCTGCGCAGCAGGCACAGCGCCTCCGGCACCTGCGAGGGGAACACCACGCTCAGGCCGACGAAGTCGCACTCGTCGACGTCGAAGGGCGGCGGCGCGCCCTCGTCCCAGTCCCACTCGTCGCGCGGCATGAGCCAGCGCTCGTACAAGGCCTCCAGCGGCGAGCGCTTCTCGGCGCAGTACTGCTCGAGCAGCTCGAAGCTCCACGGCAGCAGGTTGTGCGTGGCCGCGTTGAAGCCGTAGCGGAACGGCCAGTAGGCGGCGGACACCGCCTCGAAGTAGGCGTCGACGCGTCGCCGCGCGAGGCTGTAGCGCTCGGCGTCGTAGAAGTGCTCGCGGGTGGTGAACACCTCGACCGGTTCGACGTCCGCGCCCAGGTAGTGCTCGACCTTCGCGCGCGCCGACTCCAGCGCGCGGTACTCGCGCGCCTCGTCGAAGGAGAGCCCCTGCTTGCGGTTCAGGTCGACGAAGCGCGAGCCCACGCGCCGCGCCACGTGCATGGCGTTGTCCTTCGCCAAGAGCCAGCGCGCCGCTTCGATGTTGGCGTCGAAGACCGTCGCGTCGAGCCCCTTGGAGCGCAGGTGACCCTTGAGCGTGGGCAGGCTCAGGTAGGGCTGCGTGGGGTCCGCGAAGGGCGGGTGGACGAGCAGGCGTTGCATGTGTGGGCCCCGCGGGGGCGGGGATGATAGCCGCTTCCGGGTTCGTGGTGTGGGCGCGATCGGTCGACGGGGCGCGTCCTCGCGCCGCGCTTCCGGCCCCAAGCGCGGGCGTCGGCGATTTCCTCCCGATTTCCTGCCCCGCGCCCCGAACGGGATGCGGATGAGGTGCGCCTCGGAGTCCCGGCCTATGCGGCGGGGGCCTTTCGGAGCCCGGGTCGCGCCCCGGAGGCCGCGCCGCTCCTGCACCATGGACACCTTCCGCTTGCTTCCCGCATCAGGCCCGCGCGCCCATCGTCGGCGCGGCGCCGCGCTCGTGGAGTTCGCGCTCATCTCGTTCGCCTTCGTCGGCGTGCTCGGCGGCATCGTCGAGCTCGGCCGCATGATGCACATGAAGCAGGTCGCCACCCAGGTGGCGCGCGTGCACGCCCGCGAGATGGCGACGCAGGACGCCCCGGCGACCGCGACCTTCTCCGAGGCGCTGCTGCTGGCGCGCGTGCGCGAGCGCGTCTACGACCCGCGCCTGCTCGCCATCGACGCGACGCAGGGCCTGCCGGACACCGCCAACTGGCCGGCCACCAACAAGGTGATGAGCCAGCTGTACATCGTCACGCGCCTGCCCGATGGTCGCAGCATCTGGCACTGGCCCGGCACCATCGTGGCGCTTCCGGACGGAGCGCTGACGGTGCGCGTGCCGGTCGTCTCGACGACGAGCTCCGGCGAGTCAGTCGAGTGGCGCGATCCCATCGACGAGGTCAAGTTCGCCGGCTCGAGCGAAGGACCGTACTCGGTGCTCGCCAACGGTCCGCAGCGCGGCCTCGTGAGCGTGCGCGTGAACGCGCCGTACTCGTCGATCTTCTGGTTCGCCACGACCAGCGGCGGCTACGACGGGCTCGTCGACGCCGAGGCGCCCGTGGCGCAGACCAACGCCCTGGGCGGCACGGCCGTCGTCGGCGTGCCGGGTCCCTACGGGGGCGCGCTGGGCCTCGGCCAGGCCTACGCGCTGGGCGAATCGGTGCGCCCGTATCGCCGCCTGATCCTCGGCCAGGCCATGCACCGACGCGAAGTCCTCGGCCGCTGAGCACCAGCCCTTCCATCCCACGACGACGACCACACGCCACGCACCGAACATGACCACGACGCACAAGCACGCCGCCCGCAACCGCACCAAGGGCATGATCTCCATCGGCATCGTCACCGGGCTCGTCGCCCTCGCTGGCGCTGGGACCTGGTGGGTGATGGGCGCCGCCAAGGACGTGCAGGCCGCCGACTCCAACGCCAAGGCCGGCAAGGTCAAGGTGTGGGTGCTGCCGCGCGACGCGCAGCCGTTCACCAAGCTCGATCTGGAGCACTTCCTGCTGAAGGAGGGCGAGCCTTCGTTCCGCTGGGTCGACCAGGACTTCGCCCGCGAGCGGGGCCTCGTGGTCGACATCCTCAAGCTGCGCGGCAAGGTCGTGGGACCGCTGGGCAAGGAGGCCGGCAAGGCCTTCACCGAGGACGAGCTCCTGTCGGGCCTCGGCCATTGGACCGACGCCATCGAGCCCGGCGAAGTCGGCATCACCGTGACCCCCGAGCAGGTCGAAGGCATCGCGGGGCTGCGACCGGGCGTCGTGTTGGCGCTCAAGGCGGCCAAGACGACGCGCGGCGGCGATCGCGCCCAGCCCGGCGTCGACCAGCAGCAGGTCTTCGAGACGCCGACCAAGGTGCTGGTGCAGCGCGCCAAGCTGCTGCACATCGAAGGCGCGCCCGGCGGCAAGGACTCGCTGTTCCACTTCGCCGTGACGAAGGCCCAGCACGGCGACCTGCTCAAGGCCATCGAACGCAAGGCCACCATCCACGCCCTGCCCGTGTCCCAGCGCAAGGGCGCGGAGCTCGACTACATCGACGAGGACGAGACGCCGCAGCAGGCCGAGCCCACCGAGCGCCGCATCCGCATCAACATCGGCGGCATCGAATCGGAGGCCACCGTGGACAGCCGTCCACCGCAGGAGCTCGGCGAGAAGGTCTCGCGCTCGGGGGGCGATTCGAAGTGAAGCTCCTGCGCGTGCAAGCAACGGCGTCGCGGGCGTCGCCCGACGAGCGCGGCGGGGTCCTCGTCGGCTTCGCCATGTTCAGCTTCGTGGGCTTGGGCTTCCTGGCCCTCGCCTCCGACTGCGCGGTGTGGTGGTCGACGCAGCAAGAGATGCAGTACGCGGTCGATCCGCTGGCCGTCGAGGGCGCGCGTCTGCGCGACCACGAGGAGTACCAGCCGATCAGCAACGCCCTTCGTCGCCAGATGACCAGCGAGTTCATTCGCCAGATCTTCGACGACGACTTCGATCCCGAAAGCGGCGACGCGCTGCGCCTGTCCCCTGGCCCGCACCTTCGGGTCGAGGGTGGAACAGGTCCGATGAACACCGGCGCCGTGGTCGAGATCGGGGGCCCGAACCCTTGCGACGACCCCGCGCTGCCGCACAACCCCGCCAACGACCCGCGCGGCAACCAGCGCTCGGGCACCTACCTGCCGGAGCAGCGCCACGCGCCCACTGCCGCGGGATCGACCCCGGACTTCGTGCCGGCGCCCGGCATCGAGGCCTTCCAATCGCTGTGCTACGAAGTGCGCTCGAACCGCGATGGCGCCGACGACATCGCGGATGTCGCCAGCAGCTTGCCGACGGTGCCGTGGCTCTTCGCGCTGGGCACCTTGTTGCGCGGCGAGGCCGGCCAGCACAACCCGCGCGTCGATGGCACGCGCATCCGCGCCTCCGCGGTGGCCGGTGGAGTGCCCGCGCTGCGCGTGGGCAAGCCG
>JBEBCR010000097.1:0-9785 GCA_041157565.1 Planctomycetota bacterium
CAGCGCGCGGATCGTCGTCGAGCGGCAGCTCCTCGAAGGCGAGGTGCACGGCCTTGCCGGCGCACGAGGCGACGCGCGCGGCCTGCTCGGAACCGGACGCCTCCCGCGGCTCGAGCGCGCCTTCCTCGCCGTCGTCGGCCATGCGCGCGTCCGACGCCTCGTCCGGCGCCGAGTGCGAAGCGGCGTGGAACAGGCGCCGCGCCTCGCGCTCCCGCGCCGAGGCGCGCGCCGCGCGGAGCCGCCTGGCGTCGGCCTGCACGCGCTCCAGCGGGATCGCCTCGGCCGCGCGCCTCGCCGGCGGCTCGAGTTCGGCGCCCGGATCCAGCGCGTACTCGATGCTCCACGCCGCGGTCTCGAGGCGCGGGGAGGCGGGCTCGCCTCCGCGTTCCAGCTCGGCACGATGCGCGCGCACCGGCGCCGACAAGTCCGCGTCGGAGGGCAGCGTGCGCGCCATCAGGTCCCGGAAGTTCGCGCCGCCCTCGGTCGCGCGGCGCGCGGGCAAGGGCGACGCGACCCACAGGTGGTCCTTGGCGCGCGTCAAGGCCACGTACCACAAGCGCACGCGCTCGGCCTCCTCGCGCCGCCTGCGCATCGCGCGCGCGCGGTGCCACAAGGGGGACGGGGAGCCGAAGAGCCGCGATTGCCCGAGCCGAGGATCGCACGTGGTGGGCTCCTCGCGCTGGTTGGGATTCCTGGCGGTGTCGACCAGGAACACGTGCTCGAAGTCGAGCCCCTTCGACGAGTGCACCGTCATGACGCGCACCGCCTCGACCGATTCGCCCGCGGGCGCGTCGCCCTCGCGACGCCCGCGCTCGACGCAGTCGCGCAGCAGCGCGAGCAGCTGCAGCGCGTCGCCTCCCTTGTGGTGCAGGTGCGCGCGCAGGATCTCGAAGAAGCGCGCCAGGTTGGCGGCGCGCCATTCCCCGAGGTGCCGCGCGGCCTCCAGCGCCTCGAGGCCCAGCAGCTCGCGCAGGCCGCACAAGAAGCCCTCGATCTCTCCCTGCGCCAGCAGGTCGCGCAGCCGCCACAGCGATTCGACGGCGAAGACGAGCGCCGCGTCCGAGGCGAGCGGCGCCGCCGAAGGCGTGGCGCGGCACAGGCGCCGCAGCTCCTCGCCGGCTTCGGGCGAGTGGCGCGCGTGGCGCGCGGCGAGGGCGTGCAAGCCGGCCTGCGACAGCTCCACGAGGCGACGGTCGGACACGGCGCAAGGCGCGGTCTTCAGCGCGGCGACGAAGGCCAGCGCGTCGGCGGGATCGACCACGCAGGTCAGCCACGCCACCGCGTCGAGCACCTCGCGACGGCGGTAGTAGCTGCGGTCGGAGGCGAACTCGAAGGGCACGCCGGCCTCGCGCAGCGCCTCGAGGTGGCGCGCGATCCCGCTCGTGTAGGCGCACAGAACGCCGATCGTCGAGGGCTTGGCGCCGAGGTCGATGCGGCGCCGCACCTCGCGCGCCAGCGCCGGCGCCTCGAGGATGCGCGCCGGCTCGCCCTTCGTGGCGTTGTCGTCGAGCGTCGCGGGCTTGGCCGGATCGACCAGCCACGGCACGAGCGCGCGCGGCTTCTCGCCCTGGCGCTCGCGATGGGGGACCAGCGCCTCGAAGCGCGGCTGCAGCCCGGGCTCGGCGCTCATCGTCGGCGCCACGACGAGGTTGACCGTGTCCAGGATGGACTTCGTGCTGCGGAAGTTGAGCACGAGGTCGTGGACCTGCGCCCCGTGCCGCTCGACCAGCTCGTGCTCGAAGCGCTCGAGCTCGGCGAGGTCCGCGTTGCGCCAGCCGTAGATCGACTGCTTGGGATCGCCCACGATGAACAAGCCCGGACGGCGCGGCGCGCCGCCGACGAGGCACAGCTGGCGCACGAGCGCGTACTGCAGCGGATCGGTGTCCTGCACCTCGTCGAGCAGCATCTGGCGGATGCGCGCCGACTCGGCGGCGCGCACGCGCGCGTCCTCCTCCACGAGGCGGCAGGCCGCGCGCAGGAGCTCCGACTGGGACAGCGTCGAGCGCCGCCGCATGCCGGCCTCGACGCGCGCGAGGAGGCGCGCGAGCAGCGTCCGCGCCGCGCGGTGCAGCTCGCGGTCCATGCGCGGCAGGTCGGCGAGCACCTCCTTCAGCTCGCGCACCGCCTGCAGGAACGGCTCGGCCTCGGCGCCCAGCTCGCCGGCCAGCTTGGCCGGCAGTTCGGCCTTGGCGAACATCTTGGGCAGCGCCTCGCCGTGCTCCTTGGCCGCCGCGTCGATGGCCTGCGCAGGATCGGACTTGGCGGCGAGCGTCGAGGCTAGTCCGGCGGCCGCTTCGAGTCCCGCGATCCAGATGGGCGCGCGCCCCTTCCTCGCCTTCGCCAGCGCCTCGAACGACATGAGCCGCGCCAGCCCCTCGCGGGCGACGCGCACCCACTCGCGCTGCGACTCCTCGCTCCAGGGATCCTGCTCGAGATCCGTGGCGCGCACGCCCTCCTCGTGCAGTCGCGAGGCCGCCTGCGCCACCTCGTCGGGCCAGGTGCCTTGGGCTCCGAGGATCGTCCACTCGCCGCCACCGCGAGCGGCCTGCTCCTGCAGGTCGGCCCGCACGGCGTCGTGCAGCGTCGCGCGCAGCGCCTCGCCCTCGCCATCGATCTCGAAGCGCGGATCGAGTCCAGCCGCCGCGTGGCGCCGCAACAGCAGGCCGCGGCACCAGGCGTGGATCGTCGTGCACAGCGGCGCCTGCAGCGCCGAGAGCAGCCGGCTCGCGCGCCGCGCCGCCTCGGGCGGCAGGTCGCCCGGCTCGAGCCCGCGCACCGGCGAGCCGTCGGCGAGCTGCTTCAGCTCGGCGCGCACCTTGCGGTCCATGTCGGCCGCCGCGGCCTCGGTGAAGGTCATGGCGACGAGGCCGGACAAGGTCGCCTGCGCCACCTGCGCGTCGTCGCGCGCGGGATCCTCGGCGCGCGCAGCCTCCCAGCCTGGGCCGGTGGTCCAGGCGAGGATGCGCGCCACCAGCGTGGTCGTCTTGCCGGTGCCCGCGCCGGCGCGCAGGTACACGGGGCGCGCGAACTCGAGCACGGCGGCGCGACGGCCGGCGCGATCGCCGGCGAGGGCCGCCTCGGCCATCGCTTCCAGGCTCATGGCTGCGTCGTCCCCGCGCGCGGCAGGTCCCACAAGGCGAGCAGCGTGGTCGCGTCGCCGGCGGCGCGCGCGTGCTCGACCAGCGCGCGCAGGCGGCGCGTGGCGGCCGAATCGCCCTGCCGGCAGGCGAGCGCCACGTCGCAGCGCGCGCAGGCGGGGTTGTTCTTCTGGAGCGTCTGGTCGAGCAGGCGCGGCAGCCAGTGTCCCGCGCCCAGCGCCTCGTCGATGGTGGCGAGCGCCGCGAGGAAGGCCTCGCGCGTCGCGCCATCGGCGAGGTCGACGAAGTAGCGGCCGTTGTCGTCGGGCTCGGGCGCGTCGTCGCGCACGTGGTCGTAGCGCGCGGGCCGACCGGTGGCGAGCGAGTACAAGGCGCCTTGCACGATCGCGCCGGAGCGGATGCGCTTGTGGATCGCCTCGCGCACGTTGGCGAGCTTGCGCGAGGTGGAGCCGTGCAGCGGCTTGCCCGTCTTCAGGTCGACCAGCTGCGGCTCGCCGCCGACGCGCTCGAGGCGGTCGGCGCGGAAGCGCAGCACGCCGAGCCGCGGCAGGCCGCTGTCCCAGGCGCCATCGACCTCGGAGGCCACCCAGCCATCGCCCGCCTGCTGGCTCGGCGCGGCGTACGCCAGGGCGATGGCGAGCAGGTCGCCCACGCGCCGTTCGAGCAGCGGCTCGAGGCCGCGACCAGCGAGGCTCTGGGCTTCGAGCGTCGCGCCAGCGGCCGCGCGCACGACCTCGGCGAGGTTGGTCCGCGGCGGCGCGACGCCGGCTTGTCCGACCACCTCGGCGAGCGTTCCGCCCGGGCGCGGCGCGAGCCGGCCGGCGGCGTCGTGCAAGGCGAGGCCCACGAGCCGCGCGTCGAGCGTGGGCAGGTCGGCCTCCGGGTCGAGCGGCGGCCGCAGGCGCAGTCCGCGCTGCAGGAGCGTCTGCCACGGGCAGGTGACGTAGCGCTCGACCAGCGTGGCGTGCACCACCTCGAGCGGCGTGGAGCAGCCGGCGCCGAGCAGCGGCGACGGCGCGCGGGAGCGCGCGGGCGGAGCCTCGCACTCGAGGAGCCACGCCGAGCGCGCCTCCGCGGCGAGGCGCGCCTCGTCCTCGTCCACTTCCGGCAGGCCGTGGCGCGCGCGCGCGGCCTGCAGCTGGACGGCGTCGACGCGCAGCAGGTCGGCGGGGCGCGACAGCCGCAGCTCGAGCGCCGAGCGCAGCGCCCATTCGCGCGGCGCCAGCGGCGCCGCCGCGTCGCCGAACTCGCCCTCGCGCCACTCCTCGACCTCGCCCGCCCGGGCCCAGTCCTCGAACCAGGCCGAGGCGCGCACCTCCTTGCCGGACTCGTCGAGCTTGGCGTGCGAGACGACCACCTCGTCGGCGGCCAGCGCCAGCGAGCGCCGCAGGCCGTCCTCCTCCTCGCGACCGTCAAGTTTTCTTGACAGCGCGGGCAGCACGGCCTGCAGCAGGCCGCGCGCCGCGTCGGAGAAGAGGGGGTCCTCCTGCGGCATGCGCGGCCAGCGGCCGTGCTCGCAGCCGAACAGGTGCAGGCGCCGGAAGGCGCACGAGCGCAGCTGCGAGGCCGTGGCCACCACGACGCCTCCGCCCTCGGCGCCCGGGGGCGTGGCGAGGCGCCGCAGCGCCTCGCAGGTCGTTCGGCGCAGGTCCTCGGCCGGGAACTCCTCGTCCGGCAGGTGCTCGGCGAGCGCCGCGAGGCCCGCCTCGACGCGTCGCAGGGCCGCGGCGCGCGCCTCCGGCGCGCCGAAGCGCCGCGCCTCCAGCGTGGCTCGCGCGCGGCGCACGAGGTGCTCCGACCACGTCGCGAGCGATTCGCGCGACGCCTGCCGCGCCGGCCACGCCTCGAGCAGTTCGCGCGCGGCATCCGACAGGCGCGCCACCGCCTCGCGCGGCAGGCGACGGCCGTCGTCGGCCAGCTCCTCGCGCTGTTCGGCCTCGGACGACGCCGCCTCGAGCTCCGCGTCCTCCTCCTCGGCGCCGTGGTTGGCTTCGGACTCCGCGTGCTCGCCGCGGGACGGCAGGCGCGTGGGCAGGCGCACCCCTTCGGCCGGCACGCGCGCCAGGAGTCCATCCGAGGCGAGTTCGCCGAGGCTCTTCAAGCCGAGCACGGCCAGTCCCAGGCGCACCTCCGGATCCTCCGCGCCGAAGGCCGCGCAGGCGGCGCGCAGCGACGCCTCGGGGCCGTGCTCGAAGCACTCGGCCAAGGCCAGCAAGGGCCGCGTGGCGGCGTCGCGTCGCGGCGCGCTCGAGGCGACCGGCGCGCCGAGGTCGCGCAGGTGCTGCTCGAGCCGCGCCGAGTGCTGGTCGTGCTGGCGCGCGACGATCGCGATGGATTCCGGCTCGACGCCGGCGTCGAGCAGCGCGCGGATCTCGGCGGCGACGCGCCGCGCCTCCTTGTCGCGCGAACTCGCGCGCGCCACGCGCGGCCGCGCCTCTGGCACGGTGGCGGCCAGTCCCACGCCCAGGGCCTCGCGCAAGGCGCGTCCGTGTCGTTCAGTGGCCCCGGCGAGGCCCGATTGCGCCGAGTCCCACAAGACGAGCGACGGCAGGCGCGCGCGCAGCGCCTCGAGGAAGGCCCCGAGGTGCCCTGTCGCGTCGGCGAAGCCGCACAACACCGCCGCGTGGTGGCGGGCCGCGAGGCCGCGCGCCGCGGCGCCGCCCGAGTCGGCGAGCAGCCGCGCCGCCAGCGCGTGGCGCGCGTGCACGCGTCCGATGCCCGCCTCTCGCAGGTCCGCCTCGAGTTCGATGGCGAGCTCGAGCAATTCGCGCTCGTCGTCGGAGCCTTGCGACATGAGCGCTTCGCGCGCCGCGTCGGCGCAATCCTCGTCGAGCCCCGCGTCGAGCAGGTCGCCGACGGTGGCGGCCACCTGCGTCCAGGAGCCTTCGCCGTGGACGATGCGCCGCTCCAGCGGGGGGCGCGCGCGCAGGCGCTTTCTCAGCAGCGCGTCGAACCACTCGCCGCCGGCGGGGGCGCGCGCGCCAGCCAGCGCCAGCACGACGTTCGCCGCCTGCGCGGCGGTGGCGACCACGACGCCGGCCGAGCCCGCGCGCGCCAGCAGGGCCTGCGCCTCCGTGGCGAGGTGGCGGCTCGGCACCACGACGAGGAGCGCGCGCGCCAGCAGGCGCGGATCGGCGCGCACCGCGCGCAGGTGGTTGTCGCACGCCCGCTCCAGGGCCGCGCGCAGCTCGCGCGGGCCCGCGCAGTGCACGGCGCCGCCCGGCGCTTCGAAGTCGAAGGGCGGCGGGGCGTCCCGGTCGTTCCGTCCGGCGGGCATGGCATGGAGCCAACCACACGAGGCGGGACGGTTCCAGAGCGCTCCGTCGGGCGGCTGGTGGATCGGGCGGGCCGCAGGCGCTAGCCTCGCGGGCGAGGTCCACCATGCGCGCCACATCCTGCGTTCCCGCCCTGCTGCTCGCCTTCCTGTGCGCCTGCGACGAGGACGACGCCGCCAGCGTGCGCCTGCGCCTCGACTCGGGCGGAGGCGGCGTGCTGCACGCCTCGAGCCTCGCCGTGCCCGCCGAGGCGGGCCTGGTCGAAGCCTCGCTCGCCGGCGTGGCGGAGACGCGCCGCGCCGCCATCGTGGTCGCCAGCGGGCGCTACGCCGACGTCAACGCGCTCAAGGTGGGGGACATCGCCTTCAAGACGGGCTCCAGCGGCGGTTCGCTGCGCTGGCTCGAGGTGCAGGTGCCGCAGGGCGCGCAGGCGCGCTGGCCGCGCCAGTTCGTGCCGCTCGAGGAGGCGGCGCGCCTCGACACGGTATCGGCCTTCAGCAGCGATCCGCGCGCGCGCAGCATCGGCGCGGAGTTCAAGCTCGTGGTCGAGCTGCCCGCCGCCGTGGTCAGCCAGGGCATCGCGGGCGTGCGCGTGCGCGGGGCGCGCGGCGAGGGCGAAGGCTCCACGGCCACCTTGACCATCCCGATCGAGCGCTCGCGCGAGGCGCAAGGCCCGCTGTCGTGGCAGATCACCTGGAGCGAGTGAAGCAGGTGCGTTGAGCATCGGCGGCGCCCGTTCGGCGCCGCGCCCCACAATGGATCGCGCCGCGCGCGCCGTGCGGACACGGCGCGCGCGGCGCGGTTGGAAGCCCCTGCCCGCTCAGCGGTCGAGCAGCTTCTTCAAGGCCTTCGTCAGGCCGTCGAGGCGCGGATCGGCGCTGGCCGACTTGGCCCGCTCGCCCTCCAGCCAAAGCAGGCTGTCCTGCAGGTCGCTGCGCTCGTCGTCCGACAGGGCCAGCGCCAGGGGCTTCTTCGACTTCGCGCCGACCTCGTCGAAGGTGGTCGCGTACTGGGGGATGTCGGCCGGCTTGGAGCCGAGCTTCGCCAGCAAGAGCTCGATGGCCTTCTGCAGCTGCGGATCCTCCTGGTAGTCGCCGTCGGGGAAGGCCGCGCCGCGGGTGTCCTGCGCGCGGCCGCGCGCCTCGAGGCGCAGCAGGTAGCGCACCGAATCGCGGTCGAGCGTCGTGTCGAGCGACGAGTACAACCCGTCGAAGCCCGGCCAGTTCTCGGGGCTGTCCTCGTCGCACTCGGCGAGGCGCGCATGCAGCGCGGGATCCTCCTTCCAGCGCTGGTCGAGCCACTCGCGCAGCTTGCGGCCCTGGCGCACCTTGCGCATCTCCTCGATGATCGCGGCGTCGAAGCGCTCGGGGTCGACCTTCTCGTCGGGGACCACGCCGCCTTCGCTGGCGATCTTGCCCTCCTCGTCGAGCTCGCGGTGGATCGAGCGGCCCGAGGGCAGGAGGTACTTGGCGATCGTCAGGCGCGCGCGCGGCGCGTAGTCGAACTCGCCATTGCCGTTGTAGTCCTTGGTCAGCGGCTCCCACGTGTCGTGGCGGCCGTTGCCGTTCTCGTCCTTGTACTCGTCGTTGCGCTCGCCGGGCACCGGGGCCAGCGTCTGCACCGAGCCCTTGCCGAAGGTGCGCTGGCCGACGACGAGTCCGCGGCCCGTGTCCTGCATCGCGCCCGCGACGATCTCCGAGGCCGAGGCCGAATAGCGCGAGACCAGCACGACCAGCGGGACGTCGGGGCCGACGAGCGGCTCGCGCTGGGTGTAGAGCTTCTGCGTCTCGTCGACGCGGCTTTCGGTCGAGACGACCAGCGTCTTCTTCGGCAGGAACAGTCCGGCGACGTTGCGCGCCTCCTCCAGCAGTCCGCCGGTGTTCTGGCGCAGGTCGAGCACCACGGCCGCGAGGCCCTTGTCCTTGAACGACGCGAGCGCCTTCTCGAGCTCCTCGCTCGCCACGCTGGTGAAGGAGGCGAGCTCGAGCAGCGCCACGCCGCCGGGCAAGAGGTCGGCCTTGACCGGCGGGATGGTGATCTGCTCGCGCGTGATCTCGACCGCCATCTCCTCCGTCGGGCGGTCGATCAGGCTGGCGTCCATGCCGCGGCGCCAGATGTAGAGCTTGACCGGCGTGCCGGGCTTGCCCTTCAGGCGCTTGATGATCTCGTCGGTGGGCTTGCAGCCCTTGTTGTCGAAGGTCGGCCAGTCGCCGATGCGCACGACCTTGTCGTCGCTGTGCAGCCCGGCGCGGTACGCCGGTCCGGAGTAGATCGGCTGGCGGATGGTGAAGAGCTTGTCTTCCGGATCCTCGCCCACGTAGGCGCCGATGCCGCCGTACTGCGGCTCGAGCAGGTCCTCGGCGAAGTTCTTCTTGAACTCCTCCGAGGTCAGGTAGCTCGAGTGCTCGTCGAGGCTCCTGAGCATCCCGTCGAGCGCGGCGTCGACGAGGTCCTTGCGCTTGACCTTGTCGCCCTCGAGGGCCGAGGTCTCGATCAGGCGGATGACGTTCTCGATCAGCTTGAGGTCGCTCTTGCCGGACAGTTCGACGCCCTCGACCTGCTTCTTGGCGTAGTCGAGCAGGTTCTTCTGGCGCCGGTCGTACAGGCGGCGGATGTCCTCCTGCTTGAGGTAGGCGGCGGCCAGCGCCCCGGTCGCGTCCGGGCGGCGGGCGAGGCGCGCGAGCGCGTCGCGCGGAGTCTCCAGGTCGCCGACCTCGGCCAAGGCCAGCGCGGCCTGCGCCGACAACTGCGCGTCGGACGAGCCGAGGAAGGCCACCAGTTCGCCGCGCGCGTCGCGCACGTACTCGGCGCGTCCGAGGCCGTGGAGCGCGACGGCGGCGACGATGCGCAGCCTGCCGGCGCGATCCGGATCCTTGGCGACGAGTCCGAGGTCCTTGCCGAGCTCCTCCTTCTCCTCGTCGCCCATCGTCTTGAACGCGCGATCGGCCAGCGTGCGCGCGGCGGCCACGGCCAGCGCCTCGTCGCCGCCGAGCAGGATCGGCCGCATGAGCTTGGCGAGCTCCTTGGTGTCGAGGTCCTCGCCGGCGAGGCGCGCCGAGGCGAGCAGCAGGGTCGTGCGCGCGTCCAAGCCGGCGGCGAGGCGGGCGTCGATGGCCTTGTCCAGCGCCGGCCGGAGCTCGGGGTCGAGCTGGGCCAGCGCGCCCAGCGTGGCGAACGCCTCCTCGAGCGGCTGTCCGGCGGCGGCGGCCAGGGCGGCCTCCAACCGCGCCGAGGCGTCCTCGTCCAAGGCGATCCGGGCCGGCGTGGCGGCGCCGGCGAGCGCTTCGGCGGCGCGCGGCGGCAGGGCGCGCGCGGGAAGGGCCAGGGCCAGGCAGAAGAGCGAGGTGCGGACTGTCGTGTTCATGCGTGGATGCGGGGGCCTTGGGCCCGGGTCGCGCCGGCGGCCCGCGTC
>JBEBCR010000098.1:0-9093 GCA_041157565.1 Planctomycetota bacterium
GACGAAGGACTGGCGCGGCTCGTCGAGCGCGCCATCGCCGACGAACCCGGCGGCGCGAGCCTGCGCGCCGACGCGCTCGATTCGGCGCGGGCGATCCTGCGCGACTTCCGCGCCTCCGCCCTGCCGGAGCGCCTGGCGCGCATCTGGCCGAAGGTCGTGGCGCGCGAGCTGCCGGTGCTGGCGCCGCGCGCCGGCGACCATCCGCGAGCGCCGGTGCACGGGCTCAAGGGCCTCGTCGACCTCGTGTGGCGCGACGACGACGGCCAATTCGTCGTCGTCGACTGGAAGACCGGCCGCGCCGGCGAGCTGGACGAGCTCGTGCGCCTGCATGGGGAGCAACTGGCCGCCTACGCGCGCGCGCTGCAGTCGGCGCTCGACCTGCCGAGCATGCCGCGGCGCGAGCTGTGGTTCGTGGCGCGTGGCGAGGTGCGCGCGTGCTGAGGGCGGACGCCGAGCGCAACGCCGGGCTCGACGCCGCGCGCGGGCTGGCGATGGGCCTGATGGTGCTCGTCAACAACGCGGGCGACTGGAGCCACGTGTACGCACAGCTGCGCCACGCCGAATGGCACGGCTTCACGCTGGCCGACCTCGTTTTCCCGCTGTTCCTGTGGGTCTCGGGCGCGTCGGCGGCGTGGTCCTTGGCGCGCGTGCGCGACGCGCGCGACGCCGGCGAGCCCATGCCCGGCTCGTGGCCCCGCTCGCTGCGACGCGCGGCCGTGCTGTTCGGGCTTGGCTTGCTGCTGAACTTCCTGCCCGCCTGCGACATGTCGACGTTGCGAGTCATGGGCGTGCTGCAACGCATCGCGCTGGTCGCGTTGTTCCTCCACGCCTGGGCGCGGCTCGTGCCGCGGCGCTTCGACCTCGTCGGCGCCGCGCTGCTGCTTTGGACGTGGGGACTGCTCCTCGCCGTGCCCGCCGGGGGACTGGATCCGGCCACGAACCTCGGCGCGCGCCTCGACCGCCTGGTCTTCACCACGGCGCACCTGTACCGAGGCGCGCAGTTCGATCCCGAAGGACTGCTCTCGACGCTCGGCGCCTGCGCCACGGGGCTCCTCGGGCTGGCCGCCGGAACGGCGCTGCGACGGGGCGGCGGCGCCGCGGCGCGCCACCGCGCCTGCGCCGTGGGCGCCGCGTGGCTGGCGCTCGGCCTGGCGCTCTCGCCGTGGCTGCCGATCAACAAGCCGTTGTGGACCAGTTCCTACGTGCTGGTCGCCGCGGGACTGTGCGCGTGGATCTGGGCCGCGCTCGACGCCGCCTCCGGATGGCGTCCTTGGCGGGCGCCGCATCTCGTGCTGTCGGCGATGGGCAGGAACGCGCTGCTGCTCTACGTGGGCTCCGGCCTGCTGGCGCGCCTGCTCTCGTGGTGGCGTCCCACGGGCGCCGAGGGGCCGAGCGCGCGCGCGGTCCTGCACGAGGCGCTGTTCGCCGGCCTGGGCGACCCGCGCCTCGGCAGCCTCTGCTTCGCGGCGGCGAACCTCCTCTTGTGGTGCCCGCTGCTCGCGTGGCTCGACCGGCGCGGCTGGCGCTGGTCCGCCTGACGAGCCTCCTCGTCCTGTTTGCTTGACAGACCCGACGCGCCGGACGCGTCCGGGGAAATTCCTTCCAGGCGCGCCACGGCGCATTTTCCCAGTCCCTTCAAGGCGGGCGCGCCAGCCCACCGAAGCACGTGATGCCCTTGGACGCGCGAGCAAGCGGGTCTCCACCCCGCCACGCGCCGAGGCCAACCACCCTCGCGGGCCACCACCCCGCACGTGCCCATGCGCGCCACCACCGCGTCCCTCGCGTACATCCTTGCTTGCGCCTCGTGCGCGAACCTCGAACCCAGGCTGTCCACGTCCCTGACCGCGTCGAGCAACTACCTCGGACGAGGCGTCCTGGTGCACGATGGCGCCGTGCTGCAGCCGTCGTTGGACGTGGCCGTCGACGCCGGCGGAGGCGTGCTCACGACGAGCCTGTGGGCCAACGTCGACGCGAGCGACGCCATGGACTCCTTCGGCGCGACGACTGAACTCGACCTCGTCGCCGACTGGACCAGGTCCACGGGCGCGTGGAACGCCTCAGTGGGCGCCATGCAGTACTCGTTCCCGCACTCCGGCGCGGCCCCCACCACCGAGCTCTACGCCAGCCTGCAGGCCGCGGACTGGCCGTTGACGCCCGCCTTGACCGTCTACTGGGACATGGTCGAGGCGGACGGGCTCTACGCCACGCTGGGAGCTGGACGCACCCTCGATCTCGCGCCCGACTGGGCGCTGACCCTCGGCGGCTCGCTCGGATGGATGTCGAGCGGGATGGCGGAGTTCAACTACGCCGTCGCCAAGGACGCGGCCAGCGATTGGCAGGCGAGCGCCAGCCTGGGCTACGCGGCGAGCGAGGCGCTGGGCCTCAACCTGGTGCTGCTGCACTCCTCCGTGCTCGACGCGGACCTGCGCGACGCCGTGGACGCGCCGGACAACGCCAGCGCGTCGCTGGGCGCGACCTTCGCCTTCTAGGCCCCGTCCGTCGACCATTGTCCGGGGGCGTGGCGCACAGCATCCTGTGCGCCATGTGGACGATCGCCGACGGACTGCTGTGGCCGTGGCCGAAGCGCGTGGTGCCGCTCGAGGGCGAGCGGGTGCTCCGCTCCGGCGGATTCGTGTGGATCGGCGACGAACGACTGGCCGAGGTCGCGCTCGCCTTCGTGGACGCGCTGCGCGCGCGCGGCGTCGTCCTGCGCGTCTCGGCTGCGCGCAGCGGCCCGCTCGAGCCCGAGGCCAGCCTCGTGCTGGACGAATCGGCGCACTTGGAGCCGCAGGGCTACGCGCTGGTCGTCGACGGCGAAGGCGCGCGCGTCGAGTGCCGCGACCTCGACGGCGCGCGCCACGCGCTGGCGACCCTCTTGCAGTGGATCGATGGCGCGCTCGAACGGCACGGCGCGGCGCGCCTGCCGTGCGCCGCCGTGGAGGACTGGCCATCGTTCGCCGAGCGCGGCGCGATGCTCGACGTGTCGCGCACGCGCATCCCGCTGGACGAGACCCTGCTCGACTGCGCCGGCCGCATGGCCGGCATGAAGACCAACCGCTGGCAGCTCTACTTCGAGCACGCCTTCGCCTACGCCGGCCACGAGGAGGTCTGGCGCGGCAGTTCGGCCTACGACGGCGAGGAGCTGCTGCGCCTGGACGCGCGCATGCGGGCGCTGGGCATCGAGCTGGTTCCCAACCAGCAGAGCTTCGGCCACATGCACCGCTGGCTGGTGCACGAGCGCTACCGGCCCTTGGCCGAGGTGCCCGAAGGCGTGGAGCACGCCTTCTCGATCCACAAGGAGCCCTTCGCGCTGTGCCCTTCCGATCCGCGCGCGCTGGAGCTGGTCGAGGACCTGTGGGACCAGCTCGTGCCGCACTTTGCCAGCCGCACGCTCAACATCGGCGGCGACGAGACCTTCGACCTCGGCCTGGGCCGCAGCAAGGCCGAGGTCGAGCGGCGCGGAGTCGGGCGCGTGTACCTCGAGCACGTGCTGCGCCTCCACGAGCGGGCCAAGGCGCGCGGCCTCTCCATGCAGCTGTGGGGCGACATCGTTGTCCAGCACCCCGAGCTGGTGGCGGAGCTGCCGCGCGACCTCGTGCTGATGGAGTGGGGCTACGACGCCGGCCATCCCTTCGCCGACCATGCGCGACGCTTCGCCGAGACGGGGATCCCCTTCCACGTCTGCCCCGGCACCTCGTCCTGGCAGAGCATCTCCGGACGCGCCACGAACGCGCTGGCGAACCTCAAGGAGGCCGCGCTGCAAGGCGCGCGCGCCGGCGCGCGCGGCTGGCTGGCGACCGACTGGGGCGATCGCGGCCACCTGCAGCCGCGCAGCGCCGCGTGGTTCGGCCTCGTCGCCGCCGCGGGCCTCGCCTGGAACCCCGACAGCGCGCGCGATCTCGACGATGGACTTTGGGCGCGCGTCCTCTCGCGGCGCGCCTACGACGATCCGTCGGGGCGCTCGGGCGCGCTGCAGCTCGAACTGGCGCGCGCGCACGAGTCCTGCGGCGCCACGAGCACGAACGGCTCGCCGCTCTTCTTCACGCTGGCCTTCGCCGACAAGGAGTGGCCGCATCCGCGCGTGAAGGACCCCACGGCCTCGGGCTTCCGCGCCACGCGCGAGCGCCTGGACGAACTGCGCGCGCGCATCGACCTGTCGCAGAGCCGACGCGCCGACGCCGGAATCATCGCCGACGAATGGCGCTTCACCTGCGACCTGCTGTCCACCTGCTGCGAGCTGGGCGCGGCGCGCTGCGAGGCGCCGGCCGGGACGCCGCTCGCCGGCCTGCCGTCGCCGGAACGCAAGCGGCTCGCCGCCCGCCTGCGCGAGCACGAAGCCGAGCACCGCAGGCTGTGGCTCTCGACCGAGCGCCCCGGCGGACTCGACGAGTCCTGCGGATGGATCGCGCGACCGCGCGCGCTGCTCGAGTCCGGCGCCTAGCGAGTCGCGTCGCCTTCGAGGCGCTGGCGGATGGCCTCGCGACGGTGGTCGAAGATGCGGTCGACGAGCCGGCGCGTGTAGGCGTGGTGCGCGATGGCTCCCAGCGGCCCCAGCGGCTCCTTGTAGTCGACGCGATCGAGCATCCACGTCCCGCGCGGGTGGCTGCGGAACTCGTGCAGGTGGATCCAGCGCGCGAAGGGCCCCGACTTCTGCTCGTCGACGAAGGCGCGCGGCGGGTCGTGGCGCGTGATCTGGGTCCGCCAACGCACCGGGATGCCGTGCAGCTTGAGGCGGTAGTCGATCCACGCGTCCTTGTGCATGGGCACGGGCCGAGGGGTGAGGATGTGGAAGCGCAGGAAGTCGGGCGTGATGCCCTCGAGGTTCTCGGGACGCTCGAAGAAGCTCCATACCTCCTCCAGCGGCCGCGCGATGATCTGGGTGCGCTCGAGGCGCCAACCATCTTCGTGGCGCGCGAGACGGCGCAGGCCATCGACGAGGGGCGGCAGGTCGGCCAAGGCGGTGGCTGGACTCATCGCCTAGTCCTACGCCGGATGCGACCGTCCGGATGCATCCGCCGAGGCCCTTGGAGCGGACACTCCCTTCCAGCAGACTGCCACCTCCCATGCCCGCCTCCACCTCCGCGTCCCCGCTGGTCCTCGTGCGCGGCGCCACCAAGATCCACGCCAAGGACAAGGCCCCCGTCGTGGCCCTCGCCGGAGTCGACCTGGACGTCGCGCCCGGCGAGTTCGTCGCGCTCGTCGGACCGTCGGGCTGCGGCAAGAGCACCCTGCTCAACCTCCTGTCGGGCGTCGACCGCGCCGACGAGGGCGAAGTGCGCGTGGCCCAGCTCGACCTGCGCAAGGCCGGCGACGCAGAGCTCGTCGACCTGCGCCGCCGCGTGGTGGGCATCGTCTTCCAGTCGTTCCACCTCGTGCCGCACCTGACCGTCGAGGAGAACGTGGGCTTGCCGCTGGCGCTCGCCGGACGCTCCGATCCGACGCGCGTGCGCGCGCTGCTCGCGAGCGTCGGACTCGAGAAGCGCGCCTCCCACTACCCGGGCGAACTCTCGGGCGGCGAGCAGCAGCGCACCGCGGTGGCGCGCGCCGTGGTGCACAAGCCCTCCATCGTCCTGGCCGACGAGCCCACCGGCAACCTCGACTCGGCCGCGGGCGCCGCGGTGCTCGAGCTGCTCGACCAGCTGCGCCGCGAGAGCGGCTCGGCGCTGCTGCTCGTCACCCACGACGCGGCGCTGGCGGCGCGCGCCGACCGCGTCGTGCGCCTCAAGGACGGCCGCGTCGCCCAACCCGCGTCCACCTCCGCCTGAGGCGCGCGCGCACATGATCGGATCGGTGGTCTTCAAGGCGCTGTTCCTGCGGCCGCTCCGCCGCGGGCCATGGCGCTTCCTGTCGACGGTCGTGGGCGTCGCCGCCGGAGTCGCCGCCGTGGTGTCCACGCTCGCCGCCTCGCGCGCCGCGTTGGCGAGCCTCGTGGAGGGCGTCGCCGAAGTGTCGGGCGTCGCCGCGTGGGAGCTCGCCATGCCCGGTGGCATGTCCGAGGAGGAGGCGGCGCGCCAGGCGGCGGCGGCCGACCTCGCCGTCGTGGCTCCGGTGGTCGAGGAGCTGGTCGTGCTCGAGGGGCTCGACGACGCGGTGCGGCTGCTGGGCGTGGATCCGCTGGTCGACAGGCACGTGCGCGCGCTGCGCGTCGAGGGCGGCGACGAGGCGCAACGTCAAGAATACTGGACAGCATTCCAAGGCTTGCTCGCGGCCGACGGCGTGTGCCTGCCAGATCCGCTGGCGCGGCGCCTCGGGCTGGAGGTCGGCGACGCCGTGCCGCTCGTGCTGCGCTCGCGGCGCCACGAGTCGCGCCTGCTGGCGACCTTCCCCGTCCCGCCGGGCTCAAGCGCTCTCGAGCGCGTGGTCGTGGCGGACATCGCGTTGGTGCAGTCGTGGCGCGGGGACGGACGCATCGATCGACTGGAGTTCGTGCCGCGGCCGGGCGTGCCGCCCGAGGAACTGCGCGCGCGCATCGAATCGCTGGCGCCGGTCGGCGCGCTGGTGCGCCGACCACAGGAGCGCGCCGCGCGCACCTCGGGCATGGTGAAGAGCCTGGAGTTCAACTTGACCAGCCTCTCCGGCATTTCGCTCCTCGTGGGCGCCGTGCTCGTGGCGACGACCCTTGCGACGTCGGTCGTGCAGCGCAAGGCGACCATCGCGCTCCTGTTGTCGCTGGGCGCCTCCCGGCGCCAATTGGCCGGCGCGCTGCTTTCGGAAGCCGCCCTGCTCGGGGCGCTGGGAGGAATCGTCGGAGCCCTGGGAGGCGCGCAGTTGGCGCAGCTGCTGCTGCCGGCCATGCGCCAGACCTACGCCACCGTCGTGCCCGGCGCGCCGCAGTCCGAGATCGCGCTGCACTGGACAGATGGCGCCATCGGAGCCGCTCTCGGAATGGGCGCGGCGCTGCTCGCCGCCATCCTGCCGCTGTTCGAGATCCTGCGCGTGCCGCCGGTGCAGGCGCTGCGCGCCGAACGACCCTCGTTCCTCTCGTCGCGCGGACTGCGCCTGTCGATCGGCCTGGCGGCCGGCTTCTGGTTCGCCGCCGTCGAGTTGATGCGCCTGCCCGCCTGGCGCGGGCTGCCGGTGTGGGCGCTGGCCTCGACCTTGTGCGTGCTGGGCGTCATGTTCGCGCTGCAAGGCCCGCTGGTCGACGGGCTCGGGCGCCTCGGACGCCGCTTCGCCTGGCTGCCGCCGCTGCGCCTGGCGCTGGCCTCGCTCTCGGCGGGCCGACGACGCGCGGCGTGGGCGGCGGGCGCGGTGGGCGTCGCCACGAGCTTGTCGATCTCCATCGCCGTGATGGTGACGAGCTTCCGCCAGAGCGTGGTGGCGTGGACCGACGAGAGCCTCAAGGCCGACCTCTCCGTGCGACCGGCGCTCGTCGCCACCGGCGTGCCCCTTGGCGGACTCGACGCCGAGGTCGAGCGCATGGCCATCGAGGTCTGCGGCCGCGACGCCGTGGCTCCCTACCACGTCGCCGAGGCGGCCATGGGCGACCGGGCGGTCGTGCTGGCCGGCGCCGACTTCCGTCTCGGCTCGCGCCGCGGTCCGCTGCAGCTCGTCGACGACGGACGCGACGAGCGCGCGGTCCTGGCGCAGGCCCACGAGCGCGGCGAGGTGCTGGTGAACGAGGCGTTGCACGTCCACACGGGACTCGGGACCGGGGACATGCTGCACGTGCAGGTGCGCGGTCGCGACATCGCGCGCAGGATCGCGGGCGTGGTGCGCGACTACGGCGACAGCCGCGGCACGGTCACCATGGACCTGCCCGACTTCCTGGCGGCGCATCCGAGGCACGCGCCGCAGCAACTGGCCATCTTCCTCGCGGAACCGTCGCAGGCGTCCGCCACGCAGGAAGAGCTGCGCCGCCGCCTGTCGGCCACCCACAAGGTCGACGTGCTCCTCGTGCGCGACTTGCGCGCGCAGGTGCTCGAGGTGTTCGAGCGCACCTTCGCCATCACCGGCGCGCTGCAGGCCGTGTCGGCGATCGTGGCGCTGGTGGCGGTGCTCGTGGTGCTGCACGCCCTCGTGGCGGAGCGGCGCAAGGACCTGGCCTTGCTCTCGGCGATCGGCGCCGCGCGCTCCCAGATCGTCGGCGGAGTGTGCGTGCAGGCGGCGCTGCTCGGGCTGCTCGGCGCCGGAGCCGGCGCGGTGGCGGGCCTCGTCATCGGGCTCGTGCTGGTGGACGTGGTCAACCTGCAGTCCTTCGGCTGGACGCTCGAGCTCGTCCAACCGTGGTGGCAAGTGGCCTCGACGATGGCCTTGGTGGCCTTGGCTTGCGTGCTGGCGGCCCTGCCGCCGTCGCGCGCGGCCACCGCGGGACGCGAGCGGTTGGTGCTCGCCGAGGAGTGAGGAGCGCATGCGCAAGTCGATCCAGGCACTGGTCCTCGTTCCGCTGGTCGCGCTCGTCGCGCAGGCCCTCCCGTCGAGCGTCCACCAGCCGCCGGCCAAGGTGGAGGCCGATTGGGCGCGCATCGAGGCGCCAGTGGAGCTGGCCCTGCCGCGCGACCACGGATCGCATCCCGCCGTGCGCACCGAGTGGTGGTACCTGACCGGGCTCGTGCGCGACGAGGACGGGCGGCGCCACGGCTTGCAGGCGACGATCTTCCGCCAGGGCCTCGATGCGCGCCCAAGGGCGCCCGGCGACGCGTCCTTGCGCGCCCGGCACGCGTGGGCGGCGCACGTGGCGTGGCTCGACGTCGCCGAAGGCAAGCTGCGCCACGTGGAGCGCGTCCGGCGCGAGGGCCTCGACCTGGCGCGCGGCTCGACGACGATGCTCGACGCCAAGGTGGACGACGTGTCGATGACCATGGACGAGACCGGGGCCATCCGCGTCAAGGCGGGCGCGCGCGAGGAGGGCTACGAACTCGACCTGCACTGCTCGCCAACGCGGCAGTGGACGCGCCATGGCGCCGACGGCACCTCGCGCAAGGGCCCCGAGCAGGGCAACGCGTCCATGTACCTGAGCGCCACGCGGCTTTCGACCAGCGGCGTGCTGCGGCGCCTGCGCCCCGACGGGACATGGAGCGAGACGAAGCTCGCGGGCGAAAGCTGGTTCGACCACGAGTGGGGCTCCTCGCAGCTGGGCGAAGGAGTCGTGGG
>JBEBCR010000099.1:0-9719 GCA_041157565.1 Planctomycetota bacterium
TCCTTGGCCCGCAGGCGGTGCACGCAACGGTACAGCTCGCTCTTGCCCTCGAAGTGGTCCTGCAGGGCGCTCCACGCCGCCTGCGCGTCGTCGGGGTGCAAGATGCGCTCCCACGAACGCACGTGCGGCTCCACTTCGCTCGGCTCGTACCCGAGCATGCGGCACCAGCGCTCGTTGAAGCGCACCTCCCCGGAAGGGATGTGCCAATCCCATGTGCCGAGCTCCGCTCCTTCCACGATCAGTTTCTGGCGCCGTTCGGAGGCGCGCAGCTCCTCGCGCGCCACTGTCGCGCCGGTGATGTCCGAGACGACCGCCATGCTGCCGAGGAAGCGTCCTCGCGCGTCGACCAATGGCTGGATCTCCACGTCCAGCCACAGGGGCGCTCCGGAACGATTCGCGCTGCGCACTTCCAGTCGCGCCGATTCGCCACGCTCCACGGCCGCGTCCAGCTTCTCGACGACGTGCGTGTCGGTGTCCGTGGCGACGGGCAGCTCGTGGAAGCGCCTCCCGAGCAGTTCCTCGCCGGGAAGTCCGGTGATGCGGGTCGCGCCCTCGTTGACCCAGGAGATGCGCTGGTGGTCGTCGAAGATGAAGATGCCGTCGTTCGTGCGGCGCGCCACCAGGGCCAGCCGCTCGTGCTGTTGCAGCAACGACCGCATGCGCCGCTGGGCGTCGTCGATGCTCTCGGCCAACAGGTGGATCTCGTCGCGTCGACCATCGACCACGAACCCGAGGCCCTGTTCCCGTCCGATGTTGGCGGCGAGCCTCGCGAGGCGGCCGGTCACCCGTCGGCGCACGACCAGCGCCGTTCCCAAGGCGCAGGCGGCCAAGGTCGCCAACGCCATCCCGCCGAGGCGCTGGGCCGCGTCCATCGGCGCCGCCGCGAAGTCGGCCGCATCGAGATGCACCGTGACGGCGCCATCGAACCCCGAAGGCATGCTGTAGTCGAAGGCTCCCGATTCCTCGTGCAAGGCCCCGCTGGCGCGGCGCGAGGCGAGCACGGCGCGCAGGTCCTCGGCCACGTCGCGCTCGGGCAGGGCGTCGATGGGACGATCGCGCCAGCGCGGTTCGGTGCTGGCGAGCACCAGGGGCGGATCGCCCGCCACCAGCACCGCCAGCGTGAGGCCGGTGTCTTGCGCGAGCCTCGCCAGCGCGGCGTCCAACGCCTCCCTCGAAGCGCCCGACTGGTGCAAGGCGGCCAGCGACTCCGCCATCAAGCGCGCTTGCGCCGAGTGGCCCTCGACGAGGTGCTCGCGATGCAGTCGCGCCATGCTCCAGCCCACGACCAGCGCGCTGGCGACGAACAACAGCCCGAGCGGCAGCACGATCTGCCGTTCGAGCGAGACGAAGCGCGGCGGGCGCTCCCGGCCCCCATCCGTGGCGCGGATGGACGCGGTCTTCGCGGTGGTGTCCATGCGAGAGAACGCACGCCGACGGCGCGAATGCGCGAGATCGCCGTCGAAGCGCGTGGACTCCCGATCATCCCCCGACTTGCCGGCGCGCCAAGCGCGTTCGCGCTTCCTTCGGCGCGCCGTGCCAGCCGCGGGACGGGCTGCGCCCTGCGCACCCGGGCGCCTACGCACCATGGCCGGGCTGGAACATGGCCCGGTCCGCGAGGGACATCCCATCGCCCCTGCCATGATCGCGCCCTCGGCGCGTATCCTCCCTCCCCATGCACCTCGCCTCCACCTGCTCGCGCCTCGTGCTGCCGGCGCTCGCGGCGCTGTTCGCCGCGTGCTCGAACCAACCGCGCATCGAACTGGTCAACGCCTGCGGCGCGCCGTTGTCCCAAGTCGTGGTGTCGGGCAACGGCTTCCGCCACGAGGTGGGCGACATGCCTACGGGCGCCTTGGCGAGCTTCGCCGTGTCCCCGGCCGGCGACACGGGACTCGCGCTCGAGTGCCTGCGCTCGGGCGAGCGGCTGGCTCGTCCGGCCGATGGCTACTTCGGCAAGGGACCGTGGGACGTGCGCGCCGAAGTGGGCGCCGACGGCGCCTGGAAGGTCGACGCACGCCTGCGCTGAGGCGCGCCGCGCCTGAAGTGGCATTTCAAATACCACTTTTGGCGTCCGGCGCGGCCGGGCGAAGTCGTCCAGGCGAAATCGGCCGTGAAAGGCGAAGGGCGCGGAGACCGGCTCCACGCCCTTCGATCCCATGCGCGGACGCGCGATGCGTCCTCAGACCTTGGCCAGCTTGCCCTGCAGCGCGGCCACGACCATGTCGCCGATCTCGGTCGTACCGTGGTCGCCGGTGTTGACGCTGCGGATGCGCTTGCTGCGGATCAGGTCGATGATCGTGTTCTCGATCGCCGCGCCGGCCTCCTTCTCGCCGAGGTAGTCGCACATCATCGACGCGGCGAGGATGGCGGCCACGGGGCAGGCCTTGTTCTGGCCGGCGTACTTGGGCGCGCTGCCGTGGATCGGCTCGAACAGGCTGACCTTGCCGGGGTGGAGGTTGCCCGAGGCGGCGATGCCCATGCCGCCCTGCAGCATGGCGCCGAGGTCGGTGATGATGTCGCCGAACAGGTTGGTCGTCACGGCCACGTCGAACCACTCGGGGTTCTTGACCAGCCACATGCACGCCGCGTCGATGTAGGCGTGCTCGGTCTTGATGTCGGGGTACTCGCGCGCGACCTCGTGGAAGACCCGCTGCCACAGGTCGTGCGAGCGCAGCGCGTTGGCCTTGTCGATCAGCGTGACCTTCTTCTGCTTGTTGCGCGCCCGCGCCGCGTCGAAGGCGTAGCGGATGGCGCGCTCGACGCCCACGCGCGTGTAGGTCATGACCTGCGAGGCGACCTCGATCGGCAGGCCCTTGTGGGCGAAGCCGAAGGTCCCCGTGTAGGCGCCCTCCGTGTTCTCGCGCACGAACACCATGTCGATGTCGGCCGGGCCCTTGCCCTTCAGGGGGCACAGGCGCTCGTCGTACAGGCGCACCGGGCGCAGGTTGATGTACAGGTCGAGCTCGAAGCGCATCTTGGCGATGATGCCGTACTCGATCTTGCCCACCGGCGCGCGCGGGTCGCCGATGGCGCCGAGGTAGATGGCGTGGTGCTGCTTGACCTCCTCGAAGGCGGCCTGCGGGAAGATCATCTCGTCCTTCTGGCCGTGGTCGAGCCAATGCTGCGTGCCGAAGGGGTAGACGGTCCGCCTGGTCGAGAAGCCGTGGATGGACGCGACGGCGTCGAGCACCTTCAGGGCCTCGTTCGTGACGTCCGGACCGATGCCGTCGCCCGCGACGACGGCGATGTTGTACTGCTTCATGGTGTCAGCTCCCCTTCGGGCCGGCGCCCGCGTTCGTGGTGGTGGTCGTGGTCGAGAACATGCCCGGCCGGTACTCGACGATGCGCCCGGCGACGGCGCTGGCGGCGACCGTCAACGGCGAGGCGAGGTACAGCCGCCCCGGGCCCGAGCGCCCGGCGAAGTTGCGGTTGATGGCGCTGACCGTGACCTGCTCCTTGGTGTCGGAGACGCCCGGCCCGCAACCGATGCACGCGCCGCAGCCGGGGTTGATCACCTCGACCCCGGCCCTGGCGTAGATGTCGAGGTAGCCCTTGGCGCGCGCGTAGTCGCGCACGGCCTCGCTGCCGTACTGGATGTACATCTTCACGCCCGGCGCGACGCCGCGGCCGGCGGCCAGCGCGTCCTGCAGGACGAGCGCGTACATGTCGAAGTCGTGCTCCTTGCCGGCCGTGCACGAACCGCCGTAGGCGATGTCGATCCTCACCTCGCCGAGCAGCGACACGTCCTTGCCGTAGGTCGGGTCGCCGGGCTCGGCCACCATGGGCTCGAGCTTCGACAGGTCGATCGTGTAGCGGCCGCCGTGGTAGGTGGCGTCCTTGTCCGGCGCGACGCAGCGCGCGCGCAGCGACGCCTTGTCGACGCCCGGGCGGCGCGCGGCGATCCACTCGACGAGGGCTTCGTCGGCTTCGCACACGCCGCTCTTGGCGCTGCACTCGGTGGCCATGTTGCACAAGGTGGCGCGTTCGTCGAGCGAGAGGCTGGCGAGGCCCGGACAGCCGAACTCCATCACGCGGTCCAGCGTGTGCTCGGGCACGGCGTGGACCTTCAGGATGTGCAGGATCAGGTCCTTCGCCGTCACGCCCGGGCGCAGCGCGCCGACGAGGTCGAAGCGGATCGTCTCGGGCACGATCACGAAGGTGAAGCCCGAATGCACGAGGCCGGCGTACTCCGTCGCGCCCACGCCCCAGGTCAGCGCGTTGCTGCCGCCGCCCATGCACGTGTGGCTGTCGGTGGCTTGGATGAAGTCGCCGGGATCGACGAACTGCTCGCGCGCGACCTGGTGGCAGATGCCCGGCGAAACGCCCTGCTTGGCCGAGTAGTCGCGCACGCCGGTGTGGCGCTGGAACTCGTTCTGCAGGTCGCGCAGCGTCTGGATCTGCGCCGCGAACGGCGCCATGCGCTTGACGCCGTCGGCGTACAGGAGGTGGTCCTCGAACACGGCGAACTTGGCCGGGTTCGGCAGCTTGTAGCCGGGGCCGTATTCCTGCGCGAGGAAGTGGTGCACCTGCGCGGTGGTGAACTCGTGGCTGTAGCCCCCGTCGACCTTGACCAGGCAGATGTCGCCCGGCGCGAGGTGCGCGGCGCCCTGCGCGCCGACCAGCTTGGCGGCGAGGATCTTCTCGGCGATGGTCATCGGCCGCGGCGCCCTCTTCGGAGCCGGCACCGACACCTTGCCCGCCTTGTAGGCGGCGGAGAACGGGAACAACCCGCCCTGCTCGAGGATGGCGCGCGTCACCTCGTCGTAGCGCGCGGTGAACTCGGCGAGCGGGATCTCCTCGCCCCTCTGCAGGCGCGCGAGCTGCTCGTAGCTGCCCATCAACTGGCCCAGGTTGATGTTGTTGCGCTCGTGGATCGGCGCGAAGCTCGCGGCGACCACGAGGTGCACGCCCGACCAGCGCTCGCACTGCGGCGCGGTCTCGCGCGACGAGCCGGTGCCCTTGCGCTGGCCGCTGACCACCACCTCGAAGCCGCCGTCCATCAAGGCGCGCGTCGGGAACACGCGCGCGCCGTCCTTCGCGCCACCCTTGTGCACGAGGCCGGCGTAGGCGTCGAGCGCGATGTCCTCCGGCTTGTGGCGGAAGCACACCCACGCCGGCGTCATCGCGTCGGTGTTGATGTCGTCGAGCAGCGTCGCCGGGTCGACCTGCTCCATGCGCAGGTTCCTGCCTGCGTGGAGCTGCTCCTCGATGGTCGCGTAGTCCTTGGTCAGGAACAGCACGCGCTTGCCCGGCGTCAGGCGCACGACGCGCGTCCCGTCGGGCTTCGTGTGGATCAGCGGGTTCATCGAGGAGGGTGGCTCGCGGGGCCCGGACTCAGAGGGAGGCGTTCTCGACCAGGACGGCGATGCCCTGCCCGCCGCCGATGCACGCCGAAGCCACGCCGTAGCGCTTCTTCGTGGCGCGCAGCTCGTGCATCAACGTCAGCACGAGGCGCGTGCCCGAGGCGCCGAGCGGGTGGCCCAGCGAGATCGCGCCGCCGTTGACGTTGCAGCGCGCGCGGTCGAGGCCGAGTTCCTTCTCGCAGCCGAGGTACTGGCCGGCGAAGGCCTCGTTGATCTCGACGAGGTCGATCTGGTCGAGCTTGAGGCCCGCTTGTTCGCAGACCTTCCTGATCGCCGGCACGGGGCCGATGCCCATCTCGGTCGGATCGACGCCGACATAGGCCCAGCCGCGCACGTGGCACCACGCGTCGAGGCCGGCGGCCTTGGCCTGCGCCGCACTCGTCACCACCACCGCGGCGGCGCCGTCGACGATGCCCGAGGCGTTGCCCGCGGTCACCGTGCCGTCCTTGCCGAACGCCGCGCGCAGCTTGGCGAGGCCCTCGAGCGTCGTGTCGGGCTTGATGTGGTCGTCGGTCGAAACCGTCTCGTCGCCCTTCCTGCCCTTGACCACCACCGGCACGATCTCGGCGGCGAAGCGGCCGCTCTGCACGGCCTTCGCGCCCAGCTGGTGGCTGCGCAGCGCGTACGCGTCCTGCTCCTCGCGCGTGATGCCGAGGCGCTTGGCGACCTTCTCGGCCGTCTGCGCCATGTAGAGGCCGCCGAGGGGATCCATCAGCGAGGCGAACAGCGAGTCGACGATCGCTTGTTGCTGGCCGAAGCCGACGCCGGCGCGCATGCCGTAGATGACGTGCGGCGCCTGGCTCATGTTCTCCATGCCGCCGGCCAGCACCGTCCTCGCCTCGCCGAGGCGGATCAGCTGCGCGCCGCTGACGATCGATTGCAGGCCCGAGCCGCACAGGCGGTTGACGGTCAAGGCCGGCACGTGCTGCGGCACGCCGGCCTTGAGGCCGACGTGGCGCGCGCCGTACAGCGCGTCGACCGAGGTCTGCAGCGCGTTGCCCATCACCACGTGGTCGATGGCGTCGGGCGCGACCTTCGCGCGCTCCAGCGCCGCCTTGGAGGCGATCGCCGCGAGCTCCATCGCGGACAGGTCCTTGAACTTGCCGTGGCCCGGCGTGCCGACGTACTCGGCCATGGGGGTGCGGGCGCCGCCGACGATGACGATGTCTGTCTGCATGGTTGTCTCGCGTGTCTCTGGCTGTGGTGGTGGCGCCGCGTTCAGCGGCCGACGAACTTGGCCGGGCGCTTCTCGAGGAAGGCGGCCATGCCCTCCTTCATGTCCGCGGTGGTCGAGGCGAGGCCGAACATGTCGGACTCGATGATCTCGCCTTCCTGCTGGCTCATGTTCTGGCCGCGGCGGATGGTCTCGAGCGCCAGGCGCACGGCGACCGGGCCGCGCGACAGGATCGTGTGCACCATCTTGAGCGTGCCCTCGCGCAAGGCATCGTGGTCGAACAGGCGGTTCACCACTCCCACGCGATGCGCCTCCTCGGCCGAGTACATCTCGCCGGTGAGCACCCACTCGCGCGCCACGCCGGGTCCGGCGATGCGCGACAGGCGCTGCGTGCCGCCGTAGCCGGGGATGATGCCGAGGCTCGTCTCCGGGAGGCCCACGCGCGCGGTCTTCGCCGCGGTGCGCAGCGTGCAGGCCATGGCGAGTTCGAGGCCGCCGCCCAGCGCGAAGCCGTTGATCATCGCCACGGACGGCTTGGTGGCGTGTTCGAGCACGCCGAACACGGTCTGGCCGAAGAAGGCCAGCTTCTTCGCGTCCATGGCCGTCTGCATGGCGTGCAGCTCGCCGATGTCGGCGCCGGCGACGAAGGCCTGCTTCTCGGCCGGCTTGCCCTCGATCGGGGCGCCCGTGACGACGATGGCGCGCACCGAGTCGTCGGCGTCGAGCGACTCGAACGCGTGCTTCAGCTCGACCAAGGTGGCGTGGTTCAGCGCGTTCATCGCCTTCGTGCGGTTGACCACCACGAAGCCGACGGCGTCGGCGCGCTCGACCAGGATGTTCGCGTGCTGCATCGGGGCGCTCACTGCTTGGCCGGGGCCGGGACGACCTTGGCGGACTTGATCTCCTGCTTGGCCACCGGGCGGTCGCCCGGGCCGGTGCGCGTCCTGGCGATGGCGTCGACGACCTCGAGGCCGCGCACGACCACGCCGAAGGCCGAGTACTGGCCGTCGAGGTGCGGGGAGGCGTCGTGCATGACGAAGAACTGGCACGAGGCCGAGTTCGGATCCGAGGAACGCGCCATCGACAGCACGCCCTTCTTGTGCGGGCGCTGGCTGAACTCGGCCTTGAGGCGCCGCGGCCCGCCGCCGGTGCCGGTGCCGGTGGGGTCGCCGCCCTGGATCATGAAGCCCGGGATGACGCGGTGGAAGACGACCCCGTCGTAGAACCCCGCCTGGCACAGGTCGAGGAAGTTGCGCACGTGGTTCGGCGCCGTCTCCGGCCAGAACTCCATCTCCATCTCGCCGGCGCTGGTCGTCATGACCACGCGCCAATTGGCGAGCTGGGCGGCGTCCATGTTCATGAAATCCTGCTTCTGGCTCATCGCGTGCTTCCTCGTCGGGTTCTGGGTCGTGCGCCGAGCGCGGGGCGCAAGGCGCGGGTTTGTCAATTCGCCTTGACGCGCATGATGATCGCCTTGTCGATGCGCTGCGGCTGCGACGGCGACACGGTGCGGTCGGGGTTGAAGGTGCCGTTGGCCGTGGCGATCTTGTCGAGCGTCTCGTAGCCCGACACGAGCCGCCCGAAGCAGCTGTACTTGCCGTCGAGGGACGGATACGGGCCGTGCATGATGAAGAACTGGCAACTGGCGGTGTTGGGTCCGCTGCTCGCCATCGACAACACGCCGCGCTCGTGCTTCTTCACGCTCGAGAACTCGTCCTTCATCGTGCGCGGGCCGTTGCCGGTGCCCCACTCGCGACGCTTGGACGGATCCTTCGTCTTGGGGTCGCCGCCCTGGACCATGAAGCCCGGGCCCACGCGGTGGAACAAGGTCCCCGCGTAGAAGCCGGTGCGGCACAGCTCGAGCCAATTGCGCACCATGCCCGGCGCCACGTCAGGCCAGAACTCGACCTCCATCGGGCCCTGGTTCGTGGCGAGCAGCACGCGGAACTGCGCCAGTTCGGCCGTCGGGAACTTGGCCTCGTCCAGGAACGATTCGCTGGTCTCGAAGGCTTCGATGCGGCGCACCTTCTGGGGCCCGGCGGGATCGCCCAGCCAATCGAGCTCGAAGTCGCCGGACTGGCCGCTCGCCTGCAGCGCCGCGGCGAGGTCGACTTCGATCGACAGCCTGGTGCCCGCCGGCAGCTTGAGCTTGGCGGCGTTGAGCGGCGCGCCCAACGGCTTGCCGGCGATGGCGAAGCCCGCGGGCTCGAGGAGCGCCGCGTCGACTTCGCCCTGCGCGTCGGCCACGACCACCACCTTGGCGACGAAAGGGTCGCCAGGCAGCTGGATCGTCGGGAAGCTGCACGAAGGTTGCGCCAGCAAGGCCAGCGCGAGCGAGGTGGCGATCATGCCTTCTTGTCCCCCTGCCACTTGTAGAAGCCCTCGCCGCTCTTGCGGCCGAACTTCTTCTCGGCGCACTTCTGCTGCAGGATCTTCGGGATGACGAAGGCAGGCTCGTTCGGGTGCGCCTTGACCCAGCCTTCGAGGATCGACAGCGTCGTGTCTAGGCCGACGTAGTCGGTCAGCTCGATCGGGCCCATCGGGTATCCCGTGCCGAGCTTCATCGCGACGTCGATGTCCTCGGCCGAGGCGTCGCCGCGCTCGAGCATCAGGAGCGCCTGGCTCATGTACGGCACGAGCAGGCGGTTGACCACGAAGCCCGGCGTGTCCTTGCAGGCGATGGCGGTCTTGCCGCAGGCGACGCCGAAGGCGCGCGCGGCCTCGAACACCGCGGCGTCCGTCTTGTCGGTGCGCACGACCTCGACCAGCTTCATCAGCTGGACCGGGTTGAAGAAGTGCAGGCCCACGAAGCGCGACGGGCGGCCCGAAGCCTCGGCCATCGCGCCGATCGGGAAGCTCGAGGTGTTGGAGGCGAAGATCGTCTCCGGCTTGCACAGCTTGCCGAGCTCGGCGAAGAGCGCCTTCTTCACGTCGAGGTCCTCGACGATCGCCTCGACGACGAGGTCGCAACCCGAGAGGTCGGCCTTCGACAGCGTGCCCGCGATGCGCGCGCGCACGCCCGCCGCGTCGAACTGCTGGCCCTTCTCGGCCGCCTTCTCCGCCAGCTTGGCCAGCGACTTGTCGATGCGGCCGAGGCCCGCGGCCAGCGCCGCTTCGGCCGCTTCGTAGACGACCACCGTGCAGCCGCCCTGCGCCGCGACCTGCGCGATGCCGTGGCCCATCAG
>JBEBCR010000100.1:0-39122 GCA_041157565.1 Planctomycetota bacterium
GGGCCGTCGACGGGCGGCGTGAACTTCCCCGCCATGCATCCCGCGGGCGACATCGTCGCCTGCGTCACGGGCGCCACCGACCTCGCACCCGGCGACACGAACGACGCGTGGGACGTGTACCTGCTCGGCTGCAAGGTCGGCGTCCTCGCCTGCCACGGCGCGTCGGCCGCCTGCCCCTGCGCCAACCAGGGCGCGGAGGGTGCTGGCTGCGCCTCGAGCGCGGGCTTCGGCGCGCGCCTCGTCGCCCAAGGCCGCGCGGCGCTGTCGGCCGACACGCTGTCGTTGTCGGTCGCGGGGCTGCCGCCCGACTCCGTCGCGCAGCTTTACTGCGGCCAACCGAGCGCGGGTTCAGGCACCCCGTTCGGCGACGGCGTGCGCTGCTTCGGCGCGCCCTACTCGGCCTCGGCTCCGCGGCGCGCCATCGGCGGCATGGCGCGCTTCGGCTTCGGCGTGGCGGGCGACCTGGCCTTGTCCCAGCTCGGCCAGGTGCAGTACTCGCCGGAGTCGCGCCACTACCAGGTGCGCTACCGCGACCCCGCGCCGCACTGCGGTCCGGCGACGTTCAACTTCTCGGCCGCGCTGCGCGTGGAGTGGGCTCCCTAGGAACGGCGCTCCGGCGCTAGGCTCTGCGCATGGCGACCGACCATCCCGTCACGCAGGCGGTGCGCGTGCTGCGCGCCCACGGCGTCGCGTTCAAGGCGCATTCGTACGCGTGGAAGGAAGGCGGCGGCACGGCGGCGTCCTCGGCCGCGCTGGGCGCCCCCGAGCACGCCGTGGTCAAGACGCTCGTCATGGAGGACGACCAGCGCCGTCCGCTCGTCGTGCTCATGCACGGCGACAAGCAGGTCTCGACCAAGAACCTCGCGCGCCAGATCGGCGCGCGCAGCGTGCAACCCTGCAAGCCCGAGGTGGCCGACCGCCACAGCGGCTACCAGGTCGGCGGCACCAGCCCCTTCGGCACCAGGTCCGCCATGCCGGTGTACTGCCAACGGACGATCCTCGAGCTGGAGCGCATCTGGATCAACGGCGGCGGGCGCGGCTTCCTGGTGGAGATCGACCCGCGCGACCTGCAGCGCGTGCTCGTCCCGACCCTGGTCGACGTGGCCGTCGACGGCTGACGCTCAGGCCTTGCGGCCTTCGATGGGCGTGCAGGAGACGCCGTGGCGCTGGAGCAGCGCGGTGGCGAGCCCGGGACCGGGCACCTGGACCTCGTCGACGTGCGTGGCGCATACGCCGCAGGAGGGCGAGCGCTCCTTCAGGTACGCGCGCGCGATGCCCTGCGCCCTGCATGCTTCGAGCGCCGCGCGCGCCCCGCGCAGGAACTCCCGCGTGACGTCGCGGCCGTGGATGTCGAGCACGCGCGCCTTGCCGTCGAGCACCTCCTCGGCGCCGCCGCCGGAGAGCGACGCGGCCGGTCGCGGCGTGCCCAGTCCGCCGGCCTCCTCGGGGCAGAACGGCACGATCGTGCAGCCCTCGGCCGCCAGTTGGCGCAGGAGCTCGTGGTCGAGGTTCGTGCGCGCGTCGTAGCGGCAGTAGGTGCCCACGAGGCAGGCGGAGACGAGGACGCGTTCGCTCATCGGACGCCGCAGCATACCGGCGCGCGCCGGGTCCGACTGCGCCATCGGCACGGGCTCGCCCCCGCACCACGGCCGCTGGAGCCGGAGCGGCGCGCGGGTAGGCTCTGCGCCATGGTCCGCTGCATCGCCATCCCGCTGATCGACGGCTTCGAGGAGATCGAGGCCGTGGCCGTGATCGACATCCTGCGCCGCGCCGGCCTCGAGGTGCGCACGGTCGCCTTGTCGACCGTCTCGCGCGCCGTGCGCGGCTCGCACGGCATCGTGCTCGAGGCCGACCTCCTGTGGGAGGAGCTCGACCAGGACGAGGTCGAGCAACTGGTGGTGCCGGGCGGCCAACCGGGCACGAACCAGATGGTGGCCGACGGGCGCGTCGCCGCCCTCGCCCGGCGCCTCGCAGCGCTCGGCCGCCCCGTGGGGGCGATCTGCGCCGCGCCGCTGGTGCTGTCGGCCGCCGGCTTGCTGGAGGGCCGCGCGGCCACCAGCCATCCCTCGGTGAAGGCCAAGCTCGGCGGCGCCCTTTGGACCGACGAGCCCGTGGTCGCCTCGGATGGCGTGACCACCTCGCAGGGCGTGGGCACCGCCATCGCGTTCGCGTTGGAGCTCGTCGCGGCGCGTTGCGGCCGAGCGCGCGCCGACGAGCTGTCGCGCGCGATGCTCGTGCGCGCCTGAGCCTCCGCGGCCGGTCGCGGGCGCTCGTCCACGAAGCGTCCACGACGGCGTGGCGTCGCCCCGGCCACGCGCAGCATGGCTAGCGGCGAATCCGCGGCTGGCGCGCGCTCTTCGCGGGGGGCCCTTCTCGCGAAAAGCGGCGCGGCGCGGTCCGCGGAAGTCGGGCCCGAACGCGCCGCGAACGCGGACACGGCGCGGGTCGCTCTCGCGCCGGGAGCCGCCTCGCCGCGCCTCCTTGGTCGCGCGCGCCGCGCGCCCCTTCGGCGCTTCACCCACCCGAGCCCCGCCCGGGGAGCCTCGTGGACAACGCGGTCCTGCCACGCGCGACGCCGGCGTCGGCGTCATTCGTGTGCGCACCCGATCGACCAACGCGGTGCGCAGGAGCAACGATGGACCTGCGAGACGAATCCGGAGGCGCCCGCCTGGCGCCCGTCACCGACTTGGGCGCGGCCTGCGGGCGGCATGGATTGGCGCTCGACGCCGCGCGTCCGCTCGAGCGGGCGATCCTCGCCAAGAGCCTGCAGCGCGCTTGCCGCGACGCGAACCTGCGCGACGACATCGTGCAGGAGGCGTGGCTGCGCGTGGTGCGCCAC
Source organism: Planctomycetota bacterium (assembly GCA_041157565.1). Lineage (GTDB taxonomy): Bacteria > Planctomycetota > UBA1135 > UBA1135 > SXXH01. The sequence goes on from JBEBCR010000100.1 coordinate 2,840, forward strand.
GACGCCGGCGCGCCGCAGGGCGATTCCCGCCGACGCTGGCTGCAGTCGGTGGCGCTCAACTGCTGGCGCGACCACCTGCGGCGCGTGCAGCGCCAAGTGAAGGTCGAGGGCGGAGAGGACGTGCTCGACGTGCAGGAGGGGCACGAGCCCATCCCCGGCGACGACGGCCACGAGCTGCGCTGGACCCACAACGGGCTGAGCTTCACCACGAGCACCGGCTTGCGCGCCCTGCAACGGGCGATGCGCGGGTTGAGCCGAGCCGATTGCGCGGTGCTGGTGGCGCACTACCAACTGGGTTGGAGCGAGTACGGGGTGCTGGCGGAGGCGCCGACCCGCTGGCGCGTCGCCCGCGCGCGGGCGCGGCTGCTGCAGGTGCTCGACGCGGCCTTGGCCTGCGAACATGCCGCCGAGGAGCTCGCCTGACATGGCGCGGCTCCCCTTGGCCTTGTTGATGCTGGGCAGCGCCGCCGATCCGTCGGCCTGCGCGGTCGAAGCCCATGGCGGGGAGGAAGGGGGCCTCGGTGGCGGTGGCGCGCCGACCGCGGCCGTCCTCGACGCGGGCGCGGCGGCGCGCGCCGAGCTCGCGCTCCTCGACGCCCTGCGCGCCGCCTTGCGGAGCAAGGACTCCGCGGAACTACCCGCCGCGCGCCGCGCCGCGATCGAGGGCTATCGCGACTTGGCGCGGCGGCGCGGCGTCGAACCGGCGCTGGCGGCCGAGTGCGCGGTGCGCGCCGCGCGCTTGCTGCTCGACGAGGGCCGCCTGGACGAGGCCTTGGCCGAGCACGAGCGCGCCGTGCGGCATGGGGCCGACAGCGGTTGGCGTTCGCAGGCCTTGATCGAGGCGGCCCACGCCTTGCGCCGCGCCAAGCGTTGGCGCCAGGCCGAGGATGCCTACGAGCGGGCCATCGCCGCGCCGCACGTGCTGGGGTCCGACCGCGACGAGGCCTTGGACTGGCGTTCGCGCCTGCAATACCAGCGCGGAGCGGTGGCCGCGGCGCGCGAAGGCTGGCGGCGACTGGCGAGCCAGTCGCTCGATCCGCTGCGGCGCATCGAAGCCTGGGATCGCCTCGCGTCGCATTGGTTGGACGCCGACGATCTCGAAGCGGCGGCGGGGGAGCTGCACGCCGCGCGCGCGGCCTTCGCCGCGCACCACGGCGCCGACGACGAACTCTCCAAGCGCATCGTCGCCGCGTTGGATGGCATGCGTTCGTTGGCGCGCGCCGAACGGATGGTCGAGCGTCGCTGGCGCGCGCTCCAGCAACGAGACGCCCCCTCGTCGCGTTGAAGGAAAGTTGCGCGTGCATGTTGCAAGGCCACTTGTCGATGGCTACGAATAGGAACGTCCGAGGCAAGCGGCGCGCGCGCCCCGGGCTCGACCACAGTGGCCGAGCCAGCGCACGAGCAGGTTTGCCCTGGCGCACGACATCATCGGGCGCCTCGAACTCGCAAGAGTTCGAGGCGCCCTGTCGTTGGCGGAGCGCGCCTCGAACTCGCGAGAGGCTCGAGGCGCTTGCCAAGCCAGCGGGCCGCGCCCTCGGAGGAGGTCGCGGCCCGCTGGGGGGAACAGGGCGAATCGGCCGGTTTCGCGGCCGAAAACGCGCGATTTCAGCAGCCGATGCCGTAGTACTTGAAGCCCAGGCGCTCGAGCGTGGCGCGCGGGTAGATGTTGCGGCCGTCGAACACGACCGGCGTCCGCAAGGCGGCCTTCACCGCGTCGAAGTCGGGGCGGCGGAACTCGTTCCACTCCGTCACGAGCACCAGTCCGTCGGCGCCCTGCAGGGCGGCCATCGGGTTGGTCGCGTAGGTGATGCGCTCGCCGAAGTGCCGGTGGCGCGCCTCGTCCATCGCCTCGGGGTCGAAGGCCACGACGCGCGCGCCGGCGGCCAGCAGCTCTTCGACGACGACGATCGCCGGCGCCTCGCGCATGTCGTCGGTGTTCGGCTTGAAGGCGAGGCCCCACAGGGCGATGGTCTTGCCGGCCAGGTTCGCGCCGTGGTGCTGCTTGACGAGGTCGACGAGCAGGCGCTTCTGGTTGGCGTTGACCGCCTCGACCGCCTTGAGGATCTTGAAGTCGTAGCCCACCTCGGACGAGGTCTTGACGATGGCCTGCACGTCCTTCGGGAAGCAGGAGCCGCCGTAGCCGACCCCGGCGAAGAGGAAGCGCGGCCCGATGCGGTCGTCCGAGCCGATCCCCTTGCGGACGTGGTTGATGTCCGCCCCGACGCGCATGCAGATGTTGGCGATCTCGTTCATGAACGAGATGCGGGTGGCGAGCATCGCGTTGGCGGCGTACTTGGTCAGCTCCGCCGAGGCGATGTCCATGTGGATGATCGGGTTGCCGGTGCGGACGAAGGGGGCGTAGAGCTCCTCCATGACCTCGGCGGCGCGCTTGTCGTCGCTGCCGACGACGACGCGGTCGGGCTTGAGGAAGTCGTCGATGGCGGCGCCCTCCTTGAGGAACTCGGGGTTCGAGACCACGGCGAAGGGGTGCTTGGTGGCGGCGCCCAGCGCCGCCTTGACCTTGGCGGCGGTGCCGACCGGCACGGTCGACTTGTCGACCACGACGGCGTACCCGGTCAGGTGCTCGCCGATCGAGCGCGCCGCGGACAGCACGTACTTGAGGTCGGCGCTGCCATCCTCGCCGGGCGGGGTGCCCACCGCGATGAAGACGACTTCGGCGCGCGGGATGCCCTCGGCGTAGCTGGTGGTGAACGACAGCCGCCCGTCCTTGGCGTTGCGGCGCAGGAGCTCCTCGAGTCCCGGTTCGTAGATCGGCACCTCGCCGCGGCGCAACGCGTCGACCTTCTTCTGGTCGATGTCGATGCAAACGACGGTGTTGCCCGATTCGGCGAAGCAAGTTCCGGCCACGAGGCCGACGTAACCGGTGCCTACGACTGCGATGCGCATGGAGTACAGCTTGTTGGTTGGGGATCCCGGTCTGGCGTGGTGGCGGAGGGCGCGCCAAGATAGCCTCGCCGGCCTGCGCCGCGGGCGATTAACTCAGCGGCTAGAGTGCCTCCCTTACAAGGAGGAAGTCGGGGGTTCGAATCCCTCATCGCCCACCAGCACGACGTGCGCGGCGCGCCGCGCGGACGGGCAGCGGCGTGCTCGCGCCTCCCCGCCAAGCTTCAAGGCTGCCTGCGGCGTACCTGCTCCCGCCTTCGCTCCGTCGCGCGTGCCCTCGTCGTCGGTGCGGCTTGGCGATGCCGTGCGGCCGAGCTCGATGGTCCCGCACCTCGCGCCCGTCCCCTCGGTCCGGCGCGTCCTGCAAAACGGCGATTGGGGGCGTCCATGAGAGGGCCGAGTGCCGCCCTCCAGGGCCGTGCTGCCCAATCCAAGGCTAGGCATCCGAGCGGCCACCCCTCCTGGGCGCTTAGGAAAGTGACGCATGGGAGTTGGGCTCCAGCCTAGTCGTGGGTGGGGGTGGCCTGCTCCCGCTGGGGTGGGAGTACGATTTCTTCGTCCTGCCGGTCGTTCCCAAGCCTTGGAAGGAAGGCACTTAGGTGTCCCAATGAAGGAAGAGTGCCTTCGGTTTTCCACGAGACTTCGGCTTGGGTCATTTGACTTTTGGCCTGGCCCCCTCACCCCGCGGGGCCAGATCGGCGCCGGCCTGAACCCCCAGGCCTGCTGACAACCCAGGCATCTGCGCAGTAGTTCTTAGGAATGAGAATTTCTCATCCAAGACTACTTCTCAGATTCCCAGTGCGGGGTAGGGTCAGAAACAGAGCCAAAGTCCTAGTCCGTCCCGGCCACGGCACGCCAACAGCGCAATGCTCCCGGGAATGGGTCTTAGGGCTGACTGACGCTCAAACGCCAAAGGAGTAGGACCCCCCATGAGCCGTCTACTGATCATCGACAACGACACGGGCAACCGCCTGGTGCTGCGCAGCCAACTGGTGGATGCGGGACACGACGTGGTTGTGCACGAGAACGGCGCCCGCGGCTTGGTCGAGGCGCGCAGCTCGCCCTTCGACGCGATCCTCGTCTCGGCGCGCCTCGCGGAAGGCATCGACGGCTTCGAGGTGGTGCACCGCATCAAGGGCATGCCCGAGTGCCAGATCACCCCGGCGATCCTCTACACGGAGGAGCAAGCCACGACGGAGGAGCTGGCGCGCGGCTACGAGAACGGCGCCGACCTCTTCCTGACCAAGCACGACCTCGGCGCCCTGACGACGATCCTCAAGGGCCAGGTGCGCCAGCGCCGCCGCTGCCTCGAGCTCGCCACCCAGGTGCGCGGCCTGCAGGAGGCGCTCAAGCGCGCCGGCAACCACGAGCAGGTCGTGCGCGACGGCGTCGAGACGGCGGGCATGGACCCGACGACGATCCTGAAGGAGCTCGCCACCGGCCGTCCCGACGGCGTGATCCTAGTCGACGACGAGGGCGCCGTGCGCTACGCCGACCGCGGCGCCTGCGAGCTGTTCGGCACGCGCATCGAGTCGATGCCGCTGGGCATGCTGGCCCCGGCTTCCGGCCTCGAGGCCTTCGTGCGCGACGCGCGCACCGAGCCGCGCGTGGGCTTCCGCTTCGACCTGTCGGCGCGCCGCGGCCGCGGCGTGCGTTCGCTCAGCGCCGTCGTCGTGCCGCTGCTCGTCCGCCCGGGCGGCATGAACGGCCAGATGGCGACGCGCCTCGTGCTCCTCCAGGACGCCACGCGCCGCCGCTACGCCGCGGAGCGCCTCAAGTGCAGCGACACCGTGCTCAACGGCCGCGAGAGCAGCGTGCTGCTCGACGCCGCGCGCTACCTGTGGCGCCCCGACACCATCCCCGGCCGCGGCGCCGCGGTCGTCGCGCTGCGCAACGCCGTGGTCGAAGAGGCCCAGGGCCGCGCGCCGGTGCTGGTCGTCGGCCCGATCGGCGCCGAGCAGGAGCTCGTGGCGCGCGTCCTGCACTACAGCTCGCACCAGACCGGTCCGTACATCAGCCAGCGCTGCGGCGCCATGGCGCGCGAGAACGCCGCGGCGGAGATCTTCGGCATGGCCTCGCCCGCGCTGCGCCACGGCCTGCTGCAGCACGTGGTCGACGGCACCTTGCACCTCGCCGATCCGGGCGAGCTGCCGCTCGAGGCGCAGGAGCAGCTGGCCCAGTGGCTCGAGACCGGCATGCTGACCCGCCAAGGCGGCCACAAGGCCGAGCGCCTCGACGCGCGCCTCGTCGTCAGCGTCGAAGGCGATCCCGCGCGGCTCGTGCAGGAAGGCCGGCTCTCGGAGCGGCTCCTCGCCCTGCTGCAGGCCCACCGCATCGACCTCGTGCCGCTCGAGGAGCGGCGCGAGGACATCGAGGACCTGGCGCGCGCCGCGGTCGCCCGCCACGGCGCCGCGCGCGGGGTCGCGAGCATCGACGCCGCCGCTCTGTCGATCCTGCGTGCGCGCCCCTGGCCCGGCGACGCCAAGGAGCTCGAGGACGTCGTGCGCGCCGCCTGCAACCACGCCACGACCCCGGTCGTGCTGGTCGACGACCTGCCGCGCACGCAGAAGGAGCTTGTCGCCGGCATGCGCGCCAACGGCAACCGGTCGGTGGTGGCCGCGCCGCTGCCGGTGCAGCTGGCCCAGCCGACCTACGCCCGCGGCGAACTGCAGCCGGCGCCGCGCAACGGCGTCCAGCACCGCCAACCGCGCGACTGGGACATCAGCGACGAGGAGCCGGTCAGCCTCGACTTGTACGAGAAGAAGGCCTTGCTGCGGGCCCTCGACGAGTGCGGCGGCGATCGCCTCGCGGCGGCGCGACTGCTCAAGGTCGGCAAGAGCACCCTGTACAGGAAGTTGAAGCGCTTCGACATCTGATGGGTGTCGAGGCTCGCGGGGAGAGCGAGCTCGGCTTCGGCTTCCTCGAGTGGAGGAGAGAGAGGAGCGGGCGGAGAGGCCCGGGCACGGACGGACGACGGCGTGGGGAGCGCCGGCGTCCGTCCGGCTCTTGCGGACGCGCCGCGCGTGGACTCACGGGACGGACAGCAGCACTTCCTCGCTGGCGCGCGCCCAGGTCGAGCCGGGCTTGACGCCCGGGTTCTTCAGCACGGCGCGCACGCTAGTCCAACGATCGCCCTCCGGAGGGCGCGGCAGCGGCGCGTGCCACAGCTCCACGGCGCGCGCGCCCGAGGCGTACACGACGATGCGCGTGCGCGCGGCGAAGCTCGAGTCGGTGGCCGCGCCGGATGGATCGATGTGCGCGCGCGCGCCGCGCTCGGACTCGAGCTTGAGGACGAGGTCGGCGATCTGCGTCTCGGCGTTGTGGCGCAGGTCGACGACGAGCTCGCCGTCCTTGAACGAGGCCTCGAGGCGCGGACCGCGCCCGAGCGCGCGCTTGCGCAGCAAGTGCAGCAGCTCGACGTCGGCGAGGCGCAGCGCGCGGTCGGGGATGCCGTAGCGCACGGTCACCAGCTCGTATTCCACGAGCTTGGCCTCGAGCGCCTCCTGGCGGCCGGCTTGCTCGCCCAGCGAGTCGTGGTGCTCGCGCCAGCGCATCGCCAGGGCGCGCGGGTCGGGCGCCGCGTCGGGCTCGTGGTGCATGCGCGGCACGAGGTAGTCGGCTTCGCGCCCGAGCGCGGCCAGCATGTCGACGCGCTCCGTGCAGTCCCAGCTGTTCGGCGGCGCGCCCGGGGCGAGCGGGGAGGCGCGGCCGAGCAGGTCGTGCACGATGCGGCGCGAGATGTAGCCGATGGCGCCCGGCTCCTCGGCGAGGATCGTGGCGCCCTCCGGCAGTTCCCAGCGCAGGTAGTGGCCGAGCTTGCGCAGCCGGATCGTGCGGCCGATCTCCTCGTGCAGTCCCTTGCGCGCCAGGGGCGGAGCCTCGACGCCGCGGCCTTGCGGCTGTGGATAGTGGTCGCCGTAGTCGAGCTGTCCGATCTGGTTGTTCGACTTGCTGGCGAGCACCGAGGCGGCCAGGGCGCAGGCGAGGCTCGCCAGTCCCGCGCGCCGGACCCAGCGGCTGGGCGAGTCGAAGGCCGGGATCAGCCCCTCCTGCACGGCGATGGCGAGCAGCGGCAGCGCCGGCACGAACGACTCGAAGAACGGCTTGGTGCCGGCGCCGCGCGCCGCGCTGGCGAGCATCCACGCGAGCGCCAGGAACGCCGCGTGCGCGCCCATGCGCGACAGGCGCCGCCGCGCCAAGTGGGCGAGGGTCCAGGCGAACAGGAGCGGCGTGGCGGAGAGCAGCGCGAAGGCGCGCAGGTCGGCCATGCCCACCGCCCATTGCCCCGGGCGCGGGTCTAGCCACGGGCGGAAGGCGGGGGACACCAGCTGGTCGGTCGTGGCGTGGCGCGCGAAGGCCGAGATGGCCAGCGTGCCGAGCGGCAAGAGGAACGCCGACCAAGACACCGGCGCGGCGTCGCCCGAGCCGCGGCCGAGAGCGCGCACGAGCGCGAAGCCCGCCACCATGATCGCCGCCTCGGGACGCGTCAGCACCGCCAGCGAGAGCAGGATGCCCAGCGCCAGCGAACGGCCGCGCTCCGCCGCGAGGAAGGCCGCCACCAGGAGCAGCGCGAAGAGCGGCGTCTCCAGTCCGCTGGCGGCGGCGGCGGCGAACGCGCCGCACGTCGCGAGGATCAGCGGCGCCATCAGGCCCGCGGAGCGGTTCGGCCGCAGGCGCGAGCTGACGATGGCGGCGAGGATGGCGCAGGCGACGCCGGTCGTCTGCGCCAGCACGTTGACCGAGGTCTTGAACGAGGCCGCCACGCGCTCGAAGAAGGCGCACAGGAGCACCCACAGCACGCTCGGATAGCTCTCGAAGGCCTCCATCATCGGGTTCCAGGCGAGCTGGCCGTCGAAGACGAGGTTGCGTCCGAGGCGGAAGGGCACGTGGGCCTGGTCCCAGGCGACCGCGACCAGTCCGCGCGCGTCGATGTGGATCGTCAGCACATGGGCGACGAGCATCACGAGCGCGACGAAGAGGGCGATGGTGCGGTTCACGCGGCTTCGACCCGAGGATGACAGCGAGGTGCGCCTTGGCGCAAGCGCGCCACGGGCTTTCGCGGCGCGTGGCGCGCGTCAGCCGCCCAGCGTGAGGACCACGGCGGCGACCTCGGCGACGCCCAGCTCGACCTCGGCGGAGCCCTTGGCCGCGCCGGCCTGCGCCATCACGCTCCACTTGCCGCGCGGCATCCACTCGCTGCGCCCCTTGCCGTCGGCGCCGGTGGCGAAGGCGGGCGCGGGACGCGGCGCTTCGCCCGTGGTGCGCAGCACGACGAGCGCTCCCGCGACGGGGCGACCGCGCTGGTCGAGCACGGTCACCTCGGCGCGCGCGGCGGCGAGCTCGCAGGCGACCTCGATCTCGCCGGTTCCGACCTCGACTTGCGCGGGCGCCGACAGCACGGGCCACGCGCCGCCCGCGGCCCATTCCGGCAGCAGTCGCAGCTCGTACGCGCCCGGCCACAACCGCTCGAAGCGCACGACTCCATCGCCACCCAAGGTCGCGCGCGCGGACAGCGGCGCGTCGATGCGATGGGCCGGCGCGACTGGTTCGAGCCACAGCTCCATGCCGCGCAGCTCGAGCCCGGCGGGCGCGGCGACCTTGACGAGGCAGCGTCCGCGTTGCGCGCCGGCGAAGGACGGAGCGGGAGCCACGGGCCCGAGCGCGAGGCGCGCCTCGGCCTGGTCGTCGGGCAGCTCGACCTGCAGCGGGTCGCGACCCATGGCGACGACCCTGACCTGGCGCGCTCCACGCGGCAGTCCGCGCATGGCGACGCGTCCCGCCTCGTCGGACAATTCGCCGCGCACTTCGTCGCCCACGAGCACCGAAACGACGGCGGACGACACGGGTTGGCCGGCCTCGTCGCAGACGAAGGCGGCGAAGGCGCCATCGCGCGCGGGCAGGCCCACCGACTCGAACGGGCCCGCGGCCGGCGCCGCGAGCGCCGGGCGTTCGGCGCCCGGCGGCAGTTCGCCGGGCCGCGTGGCGTAGGCGCCGACGAACGCCGCCAGCGCCGCCAGCGGCACGACCTTGAGCCACGGGATGCGCGCGCGGGCCATGACGCCAGTCTACGCGCGAAGGGGCCTCGTCGTCTTCAGCGCGCTCGCGCGCATTCCTCGACGAGCAGCGTGCGCAACTCCTCCAGCGCGGCGAAGCCGCCGAGGTCGGCCGCGCGCACGGTGTCGAGGAACTCGTCGAGCCCGCGCTGGCCCGCGCGCAGTTGCCGCAGGAGCCGCACGCCCAGTTGCAGGCGGTCGCACGCCTTGACGAAGCGCGCGGCATCCGTGCGCTGCTCGCGCCACTCGCTCCACAGCCCCTCCGCCGCGGAGCCGAGCGGAGCGAGCAGCCGCGCGGCGGCCGCGTCCTCGGCGGCGCGCTTGGCGCCGGCCGGCAGCAGCTCCGCCGCGCTGCGCGGCCAATCCCCGAGCAGCGCCTCGGGCGCGTCGTGCACCAGCGCCAGGGCCGCCGCGCGGGCGGGGTCGACTCCGCAGCGCGGCGCCAGCGCCAGGCACAGCCACTGGAGGCCCAGCACGTGCTCGCCCACGGTCTCGGGGTCCCGGACCCCGCGCTGGATCCAACCCGTGCGCGGCAGGTCGTCCATGGCGGACAGGGCCAAGAGGGCTTCCAGCGTGAGCGGATCGCGGTCCATCGCCCCATCGTAGCGGGCGGGGCGCGTTGACCGGGCGGGACGGGCGGCGCACAATGACCCGACGCGAGACGCGGCCACGGGCGCCCCGAGGCGCCGGCCGCCCGTCCCGCACCCGGCCACCACCATGCTGCTGCGACTGCGCCCCTCGCTGATCCGCGCCCAGGTCGAGGCCGTGCTCGAACTCGCGCGCTCGCTGGGGTACCGCGCGCGCTTCATCGACGAGCGGCGCACGCTGCTCCAACTCGATGGCGACGGCGCCCCCGACCATCGCGCGCGCTTCGAGGACCTGTGCGGCGTGTCGGCCGTGCTCGACGCCGGCTCCACGCGCGAACTGCACGAGCGCGCCGGCCGGCCGGACCTCGCCGTCGACGTGGGCCCCGCGCGCTTCGGCGGCGGCGTGGTCAGCCTGATCGCCGGCCCCTGCGCCGTCGAGGAGGAGGAGCGCGTGCTCGAGATCGCGCGCGCCGTCCAGGCCCGCGGCGCCACGGCGCTGCGCGGCGGCGCGTGGAAGCCGCGCACCTCGCCGTACTCCTTCCAGGGCCTCAAGCACGCCGGCCTGGAGATCCTCGCCCGCGTGCGGGCCGAGACCGGGCTCGCCATCGTCACCGAGGTGCTCGATCCGCGCGACGTGGCGGCGGTCGTCGAAGTGGCCGACATGCTGCAGATCGGCGCGCGCTCGATGACGAACTTCGCCTTGCTGTCCGAGGTGGGCAAGGCGAGGAAGCCCGTGCTGCTCAAGCGCTCGTACATGGCGACGGTGCGCGAGTTCCTGCTGGCCGCCGAGTACGTGCTGGCCGAGGGCAACGAGGAAGTCGTGCTGTGCGAGCGCGGCATCCGCGGCTTCGACTCGGCCACGACGCGCAACCTGCTCGACGTGGGCGCCGTGGCGCACCTCAAGCGCGCCACGCACCTGCCGGTCGTGGTCGATCCCTCGCACGCCGCCGGCCGCGGCGACCTGGTGCGCGCCTTGGCCCGGGCCGGCCTCGCCGCGGGCGCCGACGGCCTGATCATCGAGGTCCACAGCGATCCGTCCGAGACCCACTCCGACGGCGCGCAGGCCATCCTGCCCGAGACCTTCGGCGAGATCGCGCGCGACGCGCAGGTGATCGCGGGCCTCGACGGGCGTACGCTGCGCGAGAGCCGCGCGCTGCGCTGGGGCTGAATCGGTCCCGCTCCGCGCGCGCCGATCGCCACGCCCTCGACGCGCGCGGCGCGCATCGGTCCATCCCGCACCAAAGACCACCGCCATGAGCCTTGCCCTCCGTTCGGGGCGCCGCCCCATCCTCGCCGGCAACTGGAAGATGAACCTCGAGCGCAAGAGCGCGCTCGGCCTCGCCTCGGCGGTGCGCGAGCGGCTCGGCGAGCGCGACGACGTGGAGGTGGCGCTGTTCCCGCCGTTCGTCTACCTCGACGAGGTGGCGCGCCTCTTGTCGGGCGCGAAGGTCAAGGTGGGCGCGCAAAACTGCTGCGACGAGGCGTCGGGCGCCTTCACCGGCGAGATCTCGGCCGCGATGCTGGTCGACGTGGGCTGCGACTGGGTGATCCTCGGGCATTCCGAGCGGCGCCACTTGTACGGCGAGGGCGACGCGCTCGTCGGCGCCAAGGTCAAGGCCGCGCTCGCGGCCGGGCTGAAGCCGATCGTGTGCGTGGGCGAGACCCTCGAGGAGCGCGAAGGCAAGGCGACCGAGCAGGTCGTGTCGCGCCAGTTGTCGGCGGCGCTCGCCGGCGTGGCGCGCGCCGACATGGCGCGGCTCGTCGTCGCCTACGAACCGGTGTGGGCCATCGGCACGGGTCGGACGGCGACGCCGGAGCAGGCGGGCGAGGTGCACCGCCACCTGCGCGGCGCGCTCGGCGGGCTGCACGACATGGAAGTCGCCAAGGCCACGCGCATCCTCTACGGCGGCAGCGTCAAGCCCGACAACGTGCGCGCGCTGATGCAGGTCGCCGACATCGACGGTTGCCTCGTCGGCGGCGCGAGCCTCAAGGCCGAGAGCTTCCTGCCGCTGCTCGAGTACCGCTGAGGGCCGCTGGGCAGAGGCGCGAGGATGCGCGCGGCGAGCGGCATCGCGTCGGCGGAATCGCTTGCAAGTGACTGTTGTGCAATGATTTACGCCGAAGGCTTCGGTGCCCTGAGGCGGCCGCGGTCCTGGGGCGACAACCGGCTTGGTGCGCCGCGCGGCCGAGCGCGCTGCGGACAGGCGCCGCGGTTTGCTACTCTTCCCCGTCCACCGCTCGCAGCGGATCGACCAAGCACGCGAACTCCATGGAACTGCTGATCACCTTCCTCTACATCCTGTTCGTCCTCTCGGCGATCGTCCTGGTCGTCGTCGTCCTCCTGCAGGAGGGCAAGGGCGGCGGCCTCACGGAAGCGCTCGGCACCGCCGGCCAGCAGACGTTCGGCGTCGCGGCCTCGGGCATCCACAAGTTCACCGGCTGGACGGGCGCCATCTTCCTCGCCAGCGCGCTGGGCCTGCACGTGCTCAACCGCATGAAGGGCGAGGAGTCCGTCGTCGGTGGCGGCGCCGAGATCACGGCGCCCGCGGCTCCGGCCGGCGAGTCCGCCGCTCCGACGCCTCCGCAAGGCGGGCAGTGATCCGCCGCGTGGCGCGCCGCACCAAAGCGCGTCCAGACCACGGCCTCGCCGACACGCCCGCGCGCCACGCGCACGCAGGCTGGGCGGGGCCGATTTCGTTTCCCACACTGGCGGCACAAGGCCGCTCCCAGCCATGACCACCACCGCGACCGCCTCGATGAACACAGCCGACGTCCTCGACCTGTTCCGCAGCTGTGGAGCGATGCTCGAGGGCCACTTCCTCCTGTCCTCGGGCCTGCACAGCGACCGCTACTTCCAGTGCGCGCTGCTGCTCGAGCATCCGCAGAAGGCGGAGATCCTCGCCAAGGAACTCGCGCGCCGCATCCGCGCCGTGGACCCGACGCCGTACGACATCGTCATCGGCCCCGCGATGGGCGCCGTGACGTGGGCCTACGAAGTGGGCCGCGCGCTGGGCTGCCGCGCGCAGTTCACGGAACGCGTCGGCGAGGACATGGCGCTGCGCCGCGGGTTCGTGGTCAAGCCGACGGACAAGATCCTCGTCGTCGAGGACGTGCTGACGACCGGCGGCAGCGCGCGCGAGGTGATGGAGGTGCTGCAGGGCCTCGGCGCCAAGGCGCACGCGGCGGCGTGCCTCGTCAACCGCTCGGGCGGCAACCCCTTCGCCAAGGAAGGGCTGACGACCTTCGCGCTGGCGGAGGTGACGGTGCAGACGTGGAAGCCCGAGGAGTGCCCGCTGTGCAAGTCGGGCTCCACGGCCATCAAGCCCGGCAGCCGCGCCAAGCCGGCGGGGACCTGAGGGGCAGCGCGATGCTGCGCTCGATGACGGGCTTCGGCGCGGCCTCCGCCTCGGCGGAGGGCCTCGTCGTGCGCGTCGAGCTGCGCTCGGTCAACCATCGCCACCTGCAGCTCAAGGCGCGCCTGCCGCTCGACAAGGGCCACCTCGAACCCGAGGTCGAGGCGCTGCTGCGCCGGCACGTCGAGCGCGGTTCGCTCTCCGTCTCGGTGGAGATCGAGCGCGCGGGCGGCGCGCGGCGCGCGCGCGTCGACCTCGAGGCGGCGCGCGCCTGGCGCGAGGAATCGGCGCGCGTGGCGCGCGAGCTGGGCCTGGCGGGGGAACTGACCCTGGCCGAGCTGCTCGAGCTGCCGGGCGTGCAGGTGCCGCCGGAGGCCGACGAGGCGGGGCGCGAGGCCGAGGATCGGCTGGTGCTCGACACGCTCTCGCGCGCGGCCGAGGCGCTGGTGGCGATGCGCGCGAAGGAAGGCGTCGCCCTGCGCGCCGACCTCCTCTCGAACGCGCGCGGCATGGGCGAGCTGCGCGAGAAGATCGCCGCGCGCATGCCCGAGGCCGTGTCCGCGCTGCAGCGCTCGCTCGCCGAGCGCGTGGCGCAGCTGTTGTCGGGCGAGGTGGTGCCCAAGGGCTCGCGCGCGCCCGTGCCCGACGCCGACCTGGCGCGCGAGATCGCCGTGATCGCCGACAAGATGGACGTCTCCGAGGAGCTGGCGCGCCTGGCGAGCCACCTCGGGCAGCTGTCCCACCTGCTCGACGCCAAGGAGCCCGTCGGCCGCAAGCTCGACTTCCTCGTGCAGGAGTTCCTGCGCGAGGCCAACACCATCGGCAGCAAGTGCTCCGACGCGGCCGTGGCGCACATGGTCGTCGACCTCAAGACGCTCATCGAGCGCCTGCGCGAGCAGGTGCAGAACGTGGAATGACCCTCGGCAGGATGCTCGTCGTCTCTGGGCCGTCCGGATCGGGCAAGAGCACGATCTGCAAGCGCCTGTTGCTGGACCCGCGCGTGGTCTTCAGCGTCTCGGCCACGACGCGCAAGCCGCGTCCCGGCGAGGTCGACGGCTGCGACTACCACTTCCTGTCGGCGGACGAGTTCCGCGCGCGCATCGCCAAGGGCGCGTTCATCGAGCACGCCGAGGTGTTCGGCAACCTGTACGGCACGCTGCGCGAGCCGATGGAGGCCGCCAAGGCGCGCGGGCAGGTCTACCTGCTCGAGATCGACGTGCAGGGCGCCAACCAGCTGCGCGCGCTGGGCGAGGAGGGCGTCTACATCTTCATCGCGCCGCCGGACTTCGAGGAGCTCAAGCGGCGCCTCGCCGGACGCGGCACGGAGAGTCCCGAGGTGCTGCAGCGGCGCCTGCACAAGGCCGAGGACGAGATGCGCGAGCGCCATCGCTACGACCACGTCGTCGTCAACGACGACCTCGAGCGCGCCGTGGCCGAAGTGCGACGCTTCGCCGGCCTCGACCCCGCCTGATCTCCGAGTCGGCCCGCCTTGGGCGGCGGCTTTGGTCCGTGGAAGGTGCATTTTGCAGGAGTCTGCTAATTGAGGACTTAGGGCGCGCCTTTGGATCGCCAGCGAGTCGACCTCGATCGTCCGCAGGACATGGTTGGCGCCCGACCCTCCGCCCAAGCCCGCGCGCGCGTTGCGGTCCCCGCGTCGCGCGTCGCCGGGCGCGGCGCGGTGCGGGTCGCCCTCGTCGAGCCGTCCCGCGCGTCGACGCTCCTCGTCGACCACGTCGTCGCGCGCTCGCTCGACCAGCGCGCGCCGCGACGCGCCGTCGGCTTCGTCGCGCGCGTCCCCTCGGTCGCCGGCGCCTGCTGCGCTTCGCGACGCTCGGAGCGCGTCGTGCTCGCGGCGCGACAAGTTCGTCGCGCCGGCGCCTCCGTCGTTGCATGCGGCCAAGCGGAGTTGGATCATCGCCAAGGGCGGTTGCGCGCGCGCGACGGCGCGACGACGCCCTCTGGCGCGAGCTCGCGCCGTCGCGCGAAGGCCTCCACGAGGATCGCGACGCCGGGCGCCGACGCGCGCGGCGGGGAAGCCGGATCGTCGAGCAGCGCACAACACGAAGGGACCGCGAGGCACTAGCGAGAATGGGGCGGACGAAGAGCGCCAAGTCGAAGGCCGAGAAGGAGGCGACCAGCGAGTCGCCGCGTGGCGGAGCGCTGAAGAGCTTCTTGTTCGGAGGCGACCTCGAGGACGGAGCGCGCGCGCGCCTGCGCGAGATCGCCGGCATCGCGTCCCTGGGCTTCGCGTTGTTCCTGTTCGTTTCGCTCGTCAGCTATCGCCAACCCTACAACGATCCGCAGAGCGCGGGTTGGAACTGGTGCGGGCAGGTCGGCTGGTACGTCGCGCACATCGTCAAGGCCACGATCGGCAACGCCGGCTTCCTGCTGACGTTCCTGTTCGGCTCCTGGGGCGTCGTCATGGTCGCGGGACGCGAGATGTCCTTCGCCGGACTGCGCGTCATCGGTTCGGTGTGCTTCGTGCTGTCGCTGTCCTTCCTGCTGCAGCACGCCATGGGCCCGACCGAGGCGCAGGTGCGCGCCTACGGCAATCCGCACCAGCCGTGGGGGCCGGGTGGCTGGCTGGCGCTCCAGACCACGCCGCTCCTGGAGGAGAAGTTCGGCGCCTTCGGCTTGACGCTGGTCCTCGGCCTCGTGCTGCTCGTCAGCGCGCTCCTGGCGACCGAGATGGGCTTCGCCGGCGCGCTGAAGTCGTTCGGGGATTGGGCCGAGCGTCGCCGCGAGGAGCGCGGCGAAGGCCTCTTGTCGGCCATCGCCGGCCATGCGCGCGGCACGCTCGCCGGCGTGTGGGGCTTCCTCTCCGGCAAGGGGGCTCCCGCGCCCGTCGTCGAGGGACCGCGCCTCGCCAACGCCCGCGTGCCCGCCGGCGACGCGCTGTCGGAGACCAAGGGCCTCTTCGAGGACGAGGAGCGCGCCGTCACCATCGACGAGGACGAGGACGAAGACGAGGACGAAGCCCGACCCGCCAAGCGCCGCGGCCGCAAGGAGGAGCTCGACCCCGAGGCGATCGACACCGAATGGGAGGGCGAGGCCGCCACGATCGACGAGGACGAGGAGCAGGAGTACGACGACGAGGGCGAGCCGATCGCCGCCGAGGACGAGGACGAAGACTCCGACGACGAGGACGCGCTGGACGACGAGGACTCCGACGTCGACGCGCAGGCCGACGACGAGGAGCTCGTGCCCGCCGCTCCGCCGGCGCGCAAGCCGCTGGTGGCCGCGCGCAAGGAGGCGCCGCGCTGGGATCCGCCCGCGCCGCCGCCCGGCGAGTGGAAGCTGCCCGAGCCGTCGATGCTGATCCCGCCCACGCAGGGCGGGGCCGACAGCGGCAACATCGAGCAGCAGGCGCTGCGCCTCGAGGCGCTGCTGAAGAAGTTCGGCGTCGAGGGCCGCGTCGAGAGCACGCAGGTCGGCCCGGCCGTCACCCTGTTCGAGGTCAAGATCGACGAGGGCACGCGACTCAACAAGGTGTCGCAGCTCTCCAACGAGATCGCGGCGGCGCTCAAGGCCACCAGCGTGCGCGTGCAGGCGCCGATCCCCGGCCGCGACACGGTGGGCATCGAGGTGCCCAACCAGAAGCGCCGCGTGGTGCGCATCAGCGAGCTCGTCACCAAGGACGCCTACGACCCGGCGAAGTACGCGCTGCCGCTGTTCATCGGCCAGGACACCGAGGGGCGCTCGGTCGTGCAGGATCTCGCGCGCATGCCGCACCTCCTGATCGCCGGCACGACCGGTTCGGGCAAGTCGGTGTGCATCAACACGATCCTCGCGAGCCTCCTGATGACGCGCTCGCCGCACGACGTGAAGCTCATCCTGGTCGACCCGAAGATGGTCGAGCTGCAGGTCTTCTCGAAGGTCCCGCACCTCATGTGCCCGGTCGTCAGCGAGGCGCCCAAGGCCACGGCGGTCCTCAACTGGGTCGTCGAGAAGATGGAGGGCCGCTACGAGCTGATGAAGGACGCGGGCGTCAAGAACATCAAGGGCTACAACGCCCTGGGCGAGGACGGCCTGAAGAAGGCGCTCGGCGACGCCTTCGACGAGGAGCGCACGCCGCGCCACCTGCCCTACATCGTGGTGGTCGTCGACGAGATGGCCGACCTGATGGCCGTGTCGAAGAAGGAGGCCGAGCAGGCGATCACGCGCCTCGCGCAGAAGTCGCGCGCCGCCGGCATCCACGTCATCGTCGCCACGCAGCGCCCTTCGACCGACGTCATCACCGGCGTGATCAAGGGCAACCTGCCCACGCGCATCGCGTTCCAGGTGGCCAGCAAGGTCGACAGCCGCGTGATCCTCGACGATTCGGGCGCCGACAAGCTGCTCGGCCACGGCGACATGCTGTTCCTGCCTCCGGGCGGCGCGAAGCTGCAGCGCGTCCAAGGCGCGCTGGTCGAGGACTCGGAGATCGAGAAGATCGTCGAGTTCGTCGGCAGCGTGTCCGCGCCGAGCTTCAGCCAGGAGCTGGTGCAGGTCGCCAGCGGACAGCGTCCCGCGGGCCTCGTCGACGACGCCGCCGACGAGGATCCGATGTTCGACCAGGCCGTGCGCGTGATCCTCAAGCACAAGCGCGGATCGGCGAGCCTCCTGCAGCGCGCGCTGGGCGTGGGCTACACGCGCGCGTCGCGGCTCGTGGACATGATGACCGAGCGCGGGATCCTCGGGCCGCACCGCGGTTCGAAGGAGCGCGAGATCATGTACACGCTGGAGGAGTGGGAGAAGATGTACGGCGCGACGCCGGGCATGGAGAGCGAAGCGGGCGCGAGCCACGGAGCGGAGCAGGATGAGAACTGAGAAGTCGCTGGGACCCGTCGACTGGCTCGCGCTGGTCGTGTTCGTGGCCGGATCCTTCGGCCTGGTGCTGATGGGCCTGTCGGCCATCTCGGGCGACGAGCTGGCGGCGCCGCATGGCACCGCGCGCGTCGCCATCGAGTGGATCGCGGCCATCGGCCTCGCGCCGAGCCTGTTGTTCAACGCGGCGGTCGCCTACCTCGGGGCGCGCACCTTCCTGCGCAGCCATGCGCGCGGGCTGCTGCGCGACTTCCTCGGCTCGACCGCGGTGGCGCTCGGCGCGAGCGTGGCCTGCGGCGTGTTCGCCGCGGGTGGCGCGCTGGGCGAGGCCACGGGCGGCGCGCTGGCGGCGAGCTCGAACAAGGCGCTGGCGGCCATCGCCGGCGCGTTCGCCATCGTCGTCCCGGCGTGGATCGCCTGGCTGCGCGCCGCGGCGATCAAGCCCGCGCCGCTGGTCAAGGCCGACGCCACCGGCGTGGGGGGGGCTGAGACCGCGGCCCTCGCCGGCGACGACGAGGTGCTCGCCACCGCGCAGCCGACTCCCCTCGCGGCGCCGACGCGCGTCGCGCGCGAGCCCTTGGCGCATCCCTATCCGGACGACGCGCGCCTGCGCGGCGAGATCCCGCCCGGCACCAAGCCGCTGATCGTCTCCGCCTCGATGCCCGTCGAGGCCGTGGAGACCCAGGGACTCGCCGGCGACTTCGACGCTTCGTTCGACGACGAACCCGTGGTGGTGCGGCCGCTCGAGCCGCGGGACTCCGCCGCCGCGACCATGGTCGAGGCCGACGAGGCGCTCGACCAATCCGCGGCCGAACTGTCCAGCGCGCTCGAGGCGCTCGAGTCCGGCGCGGCCGGGTCCGGCGCCGACGAGGCCGAGGCTCCTTCGCCCGTCGTGCCGAGCTGGGAGCGCACGGGCCTGACGAGCGAGGACGAGCCGGTCGACGCCTACGGCACGCCGCTCTCCTTGGTGGAGAAGGTGCGCGCGGAAGTCGCCGCGCGGTCGGAGGCGACCGCGCCGCGCGCCGACGGCCAAGCCGAACTGGACGCGCTCGAGGCCGAGCTGCTCGCCCTCGAGCAGGCGCAGGCCACGGAGGAGCAGCGCGCCAGCGCGCTGTTGTCGGCCTCCGCGGAGGACGGCGACGAGGACGGCGACGAGATCGGAGCCGAGGCGGAAACCGTCGAGCTGGCCGTGGCGCGGCAAGTGGTCGCCGCGGAAGCCGTGGCCGAGGAGGCCAACTTGGAGTCCGACGATGGCTCCGAGGACGAACTCGAGGTCGTCCACGACGAGGATCAGCCCGTCGAAGACGAGGATCAGGTCGGCGAAGAGGAGCCTGAGGTCGAGGAGCACGAGCTGGACGAGGTCGTGGCCGTCGACGAGGACGCCCAACTCGACGACGAGGACGTCCTCGAGGAAGCTCTCGCGGAGGAAGTCGTCGCCGAAGAGGTGGAGTCCGACGAGCTCGACGCGGAGCAACTCGAGGTCCTCGCGGAAGCCCAGGTCGAAGTCGAGGTCCAGTCGCCGATCGAGCCGGTCGAGCCCGCGCTCGACGCGCCGGTGCGCGTGGCCGCGGAGATCGGCTTCGACGAGCGGTCCGCGCAGGCGAACCTGGACGAGGAACCGGTCGAGGAGGCGCCCGCCGCATCGTCGCCCTCCTCCGAGGTCGAGGACGCGAGCGCGCCCAAGCGCTCGTCGCGCAAGAAGTCCAAGGCTCCGGCCGAAGCCGCGGCCCCGAGCCTGTTCGATGGCGGACTGTTCGCCTCCGAGGAGGTCGTCGCCGAGGTCGCCGCCAGCGCCTCCGCCGAGCCGCAGGTCGAGCTGCAGCCGCAGGCCGGCGCCCCGGGAGCCAGCATCAAGCAGCTCGCCCTCGACCCGAGCCGCAAGGACCTGCTGGACGAGGTCGGCTGCCTGTTCGTCGAGCGCGGCCGAGTGGCCGTCTCGATGCTCCAGAAGCAGTACGGCATGGACTTCGACGAGGCCTGCGTGGTCCTCGACGACCTGCAGGAACTGGGCCTGATCGGTCCGTACCTCGGGGGGCAGCGCCGTGATATCCTCCTGACCCGCGACCAGTGGAAGGAGCGGCTGGCGAAGGCCTGAGCACGACGCACGGTCGCGACGATCCGCGCTAGGCTCGCAGCCCGAGTCGGCGCGGATCGTCGTTTCGGTCCCCTGCTCCGACCGCGAACAAGAGCACGATGGCCAAGACCGACCCCGCGACCGTTTCCGTCGTGCACCTCGGCTGTGCCCGCAACCTCGTCGACTCCGAGGTGATCCTCGGCCGCATGGCGGAGGAGGGGCTCGTCATCAGCGGCGACCCCGACCACGCCTCGACCGTGGTGCTGAACACCTGCTCGTTCATCGGGCCGGCGCGCGAGGAGTCCGAGAACGCGATCCGCGACCTGCTGCGCCGCAAGAAGAAGGGCCAGCTCGACCACGTCGTCGTCGCCGGCTGCCTCGTCCAGAAGGTGCGCCGCGAACTGGCGGAGCGCTTCCCGGAGGTCGACCTGTTCGCCGAGATCAGCGACTACAAGGCGCTGGCGAAGAGCGTGGCGACGTTGTCCAAGGGCGGCAGCGTGCCGCGCTACCTCGAGGGGTTGCGCGAGCCCGAGCGCGAAGGCGCGCGCCTGATCTCGACGCCCAGGAGCTACGCCTACCTGCGCATCAGCCACGGCTGCGACCACCAGTGCAGCTTCTGCGCCATCCCCTCGATCCGCGGCAAGCACCGCTCGAAGAAGCTCGACGACGTGTTGTCCGAGGCGCGCGAACTCGTGCAGCACGGCTCGAAGGAGCTGGTCCTCGTGGCCGAGGACTCGACCGCGTGGGGGCGGGACATGGGGCTGGAGCTCCCCGACCTCGTGGCGGCGCTGTCCGACGTGCCGCGCCTGGCGCGCATCCGGGTCATGTACGCGTACCCGAACCGCTTCCCGTGGGAATTGACGCGGCTCATGCGCGAGCGCGACAACGTCGCGCGCTACCTCGACATCCCCGTGCAGCACGCCTCGACCGCCATGCTGCGCGCCATGCGGCGCCACGGCAGCGGCGAGCAGATGCGCGGCATCCTCGACCGGCTGCGCGAGGAAGTGCCCGGCATCGTGCTGCGCACGACGGTGCTCGTCGGCTTCCCCGGCGAGACCGAGTCCGACGTGGACGAGCTCGTGTCCTTGGTCGAGACCTACGGGTTCGGTCGGCTCGGCGCGTTCACCTACTCGCCCGAGCAGGGCACGCACGGCTACGACCTTCCGGGTCGCGTGCCGGCCGACGTGGCCCAGCGGCGGCTCGAGCGCGTGCTCGCCGCGCGCGACCGCGTGCTGCGCGCCTCGCAAGGCGCCTTCGTCGGCCAGCGCGTGCGGATCCTCGTCGACGAGTGGCACGCCGAAGCGCAGACCGTCGTCGGCCGCCCCGAGTGGGACGCGCCGGAGTCGGACCTGATCGTCGTCGCCTCCGGGGTCAAGAAGGCCAAGGTGGGCGACTTCCTCGAGGTGGAGGTCGCCAAGGTCGACCCGGAGCACAACCTCCTCGCCGTCCCGGCGAAGAAGCTCTGAATGGGCGTCTTCCGCCACTGGCCCAACCGCATCACCGCCATCCGCTTCGGGATGTCGGCCCTGCTGTTCTGGATCCTGGCGGTCGAGGAACCCGGCGGCGCGCTGGGCTTCGAGCTCGGCGCCGGTTGGCGCGCGGCGGCCTTCTGGTTGTTCCTCGTCACCGCGGTCACCGACGTGCTCGACGGTTGGCTCGCGCGCCGCGGCAACTGCGTCACGGCCTTCGGACGCATCGCCGATCCCTTCGTCGACAAGGTGCTGGTCATCGGCACGATGGTGCTGCTGCTCGACGCGCCGGCGCTCGACAACGCCTCGCAGGTGCGCATCGGCGCCGGTCGGGACTACTTCGCCGCCTGGATGGTGGTCGTCGTCGCCGCGCGCGAGTTCCTCATCACGGCCATCCGCGGCTACGTCGAGTCGCTGGGCGCGCAGCTCGCCGCCGACTGGATGGGCAAGGTCAAGATGGCGGCGCAGTGCGTGGCCCTGTCGGTGGTGCTGGGCCTGCGCGCCTTCGACTTCGGACCCGCCGCGGCGGCCTTCTGGCACCAGGTGGCCGTGGCCTTCGTGTGGCTGACGCTCTTCGCCACCATCGGCTCCTGCCTCAACTACCTCGTGAAGACCCGTCGCTTCCTGCTGGAGCAATCGGCCGGATGAACCTGCTCAAGCTCGCGCTCGTCAGCTTCGGCTTCCTTGGATTGTCTCCCGTCGCGCCGGGGACCGTGGGCACGCTCGGTGGCGTGCTGGTGGCCTGGCTGCTGCGCGACCAGCCCGACTACCTCTTGTGGTCGCTCGCCGCCTGCGTCGCCCTGTACGCCGCCACCGCGCCGCTCGGCCGCTTCGCCGAGCAGCACGCCGGCAAGAAGGACCCCGGCATCTTCGTGGCCGACGAGGTGATCGGCTACCTGCTGACCATCGCGTGGACCAGCGGGCCGAGCCTCCTCGCGCTGGTCGTGGCCTTCTTCGCGTTCCGCCTGTTCGACATCTGGAAGCCGTGGCCGGCGAGCCGCATGGAGAAGCTGCCGCACGGGCACGGCATCCTGATGGACGACGTGGTCGCGGGCCTGATGGCGTTCTTGTTCGTCATGCTGCCGTTGCGCCTGCTGCTGCCCGACGCCGGATGGAGCGCCTGACCATGGCCGATGCCAAGCAGAAGTCCAAGCGCCTGCACGCGCAGGGTCGCCCTTCCGCGGGCGGCATGAAGCTCGCCACGCGCTTCGCGTTGACGATGACGCTGGCGCTCCTGCCGGTCGTGCTGGTGGCGGGCTTCGTGCTGTACCAGCGCACCGCCGAGCTGGCGCAGCAGGTGCAGGACAAGGCCTTCGTCGAGGCGGCCGCGATCCAAGGGCCGCGCCTCGAGCTCGTGCACGACAGCTACCGCCGCGAGCGCATGGGCCTGCCGCCGCAGGAGGACTCCGTCGTGGTCGCCCCCAAGGCCGGTGGAGCCACGATCGAGCACATGAAGGGTCGCCTGCGCGCCTGGGAGGGTTCGCTCGTCAGCGGCTCGGGTCGCGAGCAGACGAACCAGCCCGTGCTGGTCTACGAGTGGCGCGACGAGAAGGGCCAGTCCGTGCTGCCGCCGCTCGCCGTGCCCGCGGAGTTGAAGGACCAGGCCACCGAGGGACTGCCCGCCACGATCGGCATGGCGATCCTCGCCATCCTCGTCGTCGGGGCGCTCGTCGCGTTCACCGTCGGCTCCGCCGTGGCGCGTCCCGTCGAAGTGCTGGTCGAGGACGTGGGCAAGATCGCGCGCGGCAACCTCGACTACCGCACGCGCGTCAAGGCCGGCGGCGAGGTGGCGCGCCTCGCCTCGGCCGTCGATCGCATGACGGCCGAACTCAAGCAGGCGCAGGCCGCGCAGGAGGAGCTGGCCGCGCGCGAACGCGAATTGGCGCTCGCCGCCGAGGTGCGCGAGCAGCTGCTGCCCGCAGGCGCGCCCAAGCTGCAGGGCTACTCGCTGGCGGCCACGCACCTCGACTCGCCCTCGCCGGGCGGGGACTTCCACGACTTCCTGTCGTTCCCCGACGGTCGCGTGGGCGTGCTCGTCGGCGACGTGTCCGGGCGCGGCATCCCGGGCGCCATGATCGGAGCCATCGCGCGCTCGTACCTGCGGGTGGAGCTGTCGCGCGGCGACGATCCGCTGCAGGCCTTCGCGCGCGCCAACCGCGAGATCGCGCGCGACGTGCGGCGCGGCATGTACATCAGCGCGCTGTACGTCCTGCTCGACCCGGCCTCCGGCGTGGCCACCGTGGTGTGCGCGGGCCACAAGCTGCCGCTGGTGCGCCTGCAGGCCGGCGACGGCCAGGTGCGCACGGTGCAGCCAGAGGGCGTCGCGCTGGGCCTCGACAAGGGGCCGGTGTTCGAGCGTTCGCTGCAGGCCGTCGACGTGCCGGTCAACAAGGGCGACCGGCTGGTCCTCGCCAACACGGGCCCGGTCGCCGTCGTCGATGGCGCGGGCGCGGAGTTCGGCGAGAAGGCCTACTACCGCGCGCTCCTCGCCGGCGCGCGCCTCAAGACCGACGCGATGCTCTCGCACCTCGTCAAGTCGCTGGAGGCCCACGCCGCCGGCGCGCCCTTCCCGCAGGACGTCTCGATCGTCGTGCTGTCGCGCGACGCCGCCTAGGAGCGTTTCGACCATGCGCATCCGCGAGTCGCAGAAGCTGATCGAGGACATCTACTACGCGCGCGATTCGGCGCGCGGACTGCATGGCACGCACATGTGGTTCTGCGAGGAGGTCGGCGAGCTGACCCGCGCGTTGCGCCGCGACAAGCGCGAGGAGCTCGAGGGCGAGTTCGCCGACGTGTACGCGTGGCTGTCGACCTTGGCGTCCATGTCGGGGATCGACCTCGAGGACGCGGTGGCCAAGAAGTACGGCAAGGGCTGCCCGCGCTGCCAGCGGACTCCTTGCGGGTGCCCCTGAGCCCGCGCGCGCGATCCGACCATGGCCGCACGACGCGGAGCCAAGGCCGAGACGGCCGCCTTCGAGTTCGCGCGCGAGGATCCGGCGCGCTCGCCCGCGGCGCAGGCCGTCCTGTACGCCGAGGTGGCGCTGAACAAGCCGCTGCCGCAGGAGTACACCTACGCCGTGCGCGCCGAGCACGCCGCGCGCGCGCGGCCGGGAGCCCGCGTCGTCGTGCCTTTCGGCTCGCGGCGCGAGCTGGGAGTGGTCGTGGCGCTGCGCGCGGAGACGGACCTCGATCCGCGCCGCGTGCGCGCGGTGCTGGAGGCGCCCGACGCCGAGCCGCTGCTCGACGAGGCGGCGCTCAAGCTCGGGCGCTGGATGGCGGGGTACTACGCCTGCGCGCTGGGCGAGGCCCTGGCGGCCTTCCTGCCCGCGGCGCTCAAGCGCGAGGGCGAGGCGCGCAAGACCAGGCTCGTGCGCGCCACCTGCGATCGAGCGCAGCTCGCCGCCATCGAGACCAGCCATCCGAAGCACCATCGCCTGCTGAGGCTCCTCGTCGAGGTGGGCGACGCGCTCGAGGTGCGCGAGGCCTGCCGGCGCGCGAACGTGTCGCCCGCCTTCGCCAAGACCCTGGTCGAGAAGGGGCTGTGCGAGTTCGAGCACGTGGCCGTCGAGACCGACCTGCTGCAGACGGCGACTTCGGAGCGGCGGCGGCCCGAGCGCTTGTCGGAAGACCAGCGCCGGGCCTTGGAGGCGGTGGAGCTGGCGCTGCGCGAGCGGCGCTTCCAGCCCTTCCTGCTGCAGGGCGTCACGGGCAGCGGCAAGACCGAGGTCTACCTGCGCGCCATCGAGTCGGCCTTGGCGCTGGGCCGCGGCGCCATCGCCATCGTGCCGGAGATCGCGCTGACGCCGCAGACGGTCGGCTGGTTCCGCGCGCGCTTCGGCGAGGTGGCGGTGCTGCACAGCGGCATGACCGAGGCGCAGCGGCGCGACATGTGGCTGCGCGTCAAGCAGGGCCGCGCGCGCGTCGTCGTCGGCGCGCGCTCGGCGGTGTTCGCCCCCGTGGCCGACCTGGGCGTCGTCGTGGTCGACGAGGAGCACGAGCCGTCGTACAAGCAGGGCGAGACCCCGCGCTACCACGCGCGCGACGTGGCGGTGGTGCGCGCGCGCGACGCCGGCGCCGCGTGCATCCTCGGCAGCGCGACGCCCGCCTTGGAGACCTGGCACAACGCGCGCGAGGGACGCTACGCGCTGCTCAAGCTGTCGACGCGCCCGGGCGGCGCCCAGCTGCCGCAGGTCGAGGTGGTCGACCTGCGCAACGAGGCGCGCGTCGACGGGCGACCGGCGCTGTTCTCGTCCAAGCTGGCCTTCGGCCTCGCGCAGACGCTCGCCAAGGGCGAGCAGTCGATCCTGTTCATCAACCGGCGCGGCTGGTCGCCGACCTTGTGGTGCCAAGCCTGCGGCGAGACGCTGCGCTGCCGCCAGTGCGACAGCGCCATGGTGCTGCATCGCCGCATCGGCCGCGTGGTGTGCCACAGCTGCTGCGAGGAGATGGCGCCGCCCGCCGCCTGCCCGGCCTGCACGGCGCCCAAGCTGCGCATCTTCGGCGCGGGCGCGGAGCGCGTGGAGGGCGAACTGCGGCTCCTCCTGCCCGAGGCGCGCGTGGCGCGGATGGACTCGGACACGATGGTGCGGCGCGAGGACTACGAGCGCGTGCTCGACAAGTTCGGCCGCCGCGAGCTCGACGTGCTCGTGGGCACGCAGATGATCGCCAAGGGCCTCGACTTCCCGCTGGTGACGCTGGTGGGCGTGCTCGACGCCGACGCCGCGCTGCACATGCCCGACTTCCGCGCCGCCGAGCGCACGTTCCAGCTCCTGGCGCAGGTGTCCGGCCGCGCGGGTCGCGCCGACAGGCCGGGGCGCATCGTGGTGCAGACGTCGATGCCCGACGCGCCCGTCATCCGCGCCGCGGCGCGCCACGACTACGAGGGCTTCGCGGCGGCGGAGTCGAAGCTGCGCGAGGAGCTCGGCTACCCGCCGCACGGCAAGCTCGTGCGCGTCGTGTTCGAGGACGAGGACGCGCAGGTGGCGCGCCAAGGGGCGGTCGAGTGCTGCGCCGCGCTCGCGCGCGCGGCCGCGCTCGAGCGCGGACTGGCCATCCTCGGGCCCAACGAGGCGCCCATCGCCCTGGTGCGCGGACGCCATCGCCAGCACCTGCTCGTCAAGGCGCGCGGCGCGGGCGAGGGCCTGCCCCGCATCCGCGCCGCGCTGCGCCAGTGGATCGCCGACCACGCGCGTCCGCACGCGACCGTCGACGTGGATCCGGTGTCGATGCTCTGAAGGCCGTCCGCGACGCGCGCGGCCGCGTCGAGGCGACGCGGCCGCGCTGCTCCGCACCGCGCCCCTCGTTCAGCGCGCGGCGACGGCGATGCGCGGCACGACCATGTCGCGGAAGCGGTGGAACAGGTGCGCCGAGTCCAGCGGCCCCGGGGCCGACTCGGGGTGGTACTGCACCGAGAACACCGGCGCCTTCCTGTGGCGCATGCCCTCGACGGTCATGTCGTTGAGGTTGACGTGCGTGGTCTCGATCAGCGCAGGCATGCTGGCGGGGTCGACCGCGTAGCTGTGGTTCTGCGAGGTGATCTCGACCTTGCCGGTCAGGATGTCGCGCACCGGGTGGTTCGCGCCGTGGTGGCCGAAGGGCATCTTGTGCGTCTTCGCGCCGAAGACGATCGACAGGATCTGGTGGCCGAGGCAGATGCCGAACATCGGCTTCCTGCCGACCAGCTTGTCGATCGCCGAGATCGCCGGCTTGACCGCGGCCGGATCGCCCGGGCCGTTCGACAGGAAGATCGCCTCGGGGTCCATGCCCAGCACGTCGTCCGCGCTCGTGCCCGCCGGCACCACGGTCACGTCGAAGCCGCAGTGCACGAGGCTCTTGAGGATGTTGCGCTTGGCGCCGAAGTCGTAGGCCACCACGCGCACCTTCTTCTTGTGCGCGGCCGACTCGATCCAGTTGGGGTACGAGCGCTCGTAGGCCTCGCTCCAGGAGTACGGCTCCTTGCAGGTGACGCCCACGGTGAGGTCGCGCCCGTCGGTGGCGGGCATGGCCTTGGCCTTGGCGACCAGCGCGGCGTGGTCGGACTCCCTGGTCGACACGACGACGCGCAGCGAGCCCTGTTCGCGCACGATGCGCGTCAGGCGGCGCGTGTCGACGCCTTCGATGGCGACGATGCCCTGCTTGGCCAGCCACTCGGGCAGCGAGCTGGTCGCGCGTCGGTTGCTCGGGATGGTCGACATCTCGCGCAGGATGAAGGCCTCGGCCCAGCCGCGTCCGCTCTCGGCGTCCTCCTCGGCGACGCCGTAGTTGCCCATCAGCGGGTAGGTCATGATCACCGCCTGCCCGGCGTACGAGGGATCCGTCAGGATCTCGTGGTAGCCGGTCATGGCCGTGTTGAAGACGAGGTCTCCGCCGGCCTCGCCCGCGGCGCCGCAAGCGCGGCCCTCCATCACGACGCCGTTCTCCAGGGCCAACCACGCCTTGCGCTCGCTCATCTCGCCTCCTCGCGGCTCGGGTGTCCGTGCACGACGCGCGCGATGCGCGCCGCGGCGCACCCGGCGCCGTAGCCATTGTCGATGTTGACCACCGCGACGCCGCCCGCGCACGAGTTGAGCATGCCGAGCAGCGCCGCCAATCCTTCGAACGATGCTCCGTAGCCGACCGAGGTCGGCACGGCGATCACCGGGCAGGCCACGAGGCCGCCGACCACCGAAGGCAGCGCGCCTTCCATGCCGGCGACCACGACCACGACCTCCGCGCGACGCAGCCGTTCGAGGCGCGCCATCAGGCGATGCAGCCCCGCCACGCCCACGTCGGCCACGAGCTCGACCGCGGCGCCGCCGTGGCGCGCGGCGAGCAGGCACTCCTCCGCCACCGGCAGGTCGGAGGTGCCGGCGCACGCGACGACCACGTCGCCGCGGCCTTCCGGCGCGTCTGGCGCGCTCCAGGAGACGCAGCGCGCGCGCTCGTGGTGCGTCGCGCCGGGGATGGCGGCGAGCACCTCGGCCGCGGTGGCGGGCTCGACGCGCGTCACGAGCAGGCGCGGACTGCGCGCGACGATGGCGCGCGAGATCTCGACGACCTGGCGCGCCGTCTTGCCGGCCGCGTAGACGACTTCGGACTCGCCGCAGCGCGCCTCGCGCTGGTGGTCCACGTGGGCGTGGCCGAGGGCCTCGAAGGCCGGCATGGAGGACGAGAGCTCCGCCACGCGTCTCGCGCCTTCGTCGATCCCGAGGCGGCGGTCGCGCACCGCCTCGAGCAGCTCCTTCATGCCGTCCAAGTCGGGCGCGGATTCTAGCGTTCCGAGGGCCCGGACACGAATCCCGGCCGACTCGCCCGCCGCTTCCTCAGCACGCCTGCGCGTCCAGCCCGAGTCCGGCCACGCGTCCGGCGAGGAGCAGCGGCGCCCCGTGCCCCGCGATCATGGCCGCGTTGTCGGTGCAGTACGCCGGCGAGGGGAACAAGGCGCGCACGCCGACTCGCGCCGCCTCGCGCGCCATCAGCTCGCGCAGCCGGCGGTTGCAGGCGACGCCGCCGGCGACCAGCACGGTGTCGAGCGCCTCGCGCCGCGCGGCCTCGAGCGTCTGCTCGACGAGCACGTCGCACACCGCCTGCTCGAAGCTCGCCGCCACGTCGGCGCGGCCATGGATCTCCTCCGGCGGCGGCAGCGGTCCACCCTGGCTCTTGCCGCGCACCTTGTAGAGCACGGCGGTCTTGATGCCGCTGAACGAGAAGCCGAGCGAGCCGTCCTTGTTCCTGTGGCGCGGGAAGTCGTGCGCGCGCGGATCGCCTTCGGCGGCGAGCTTCGACACCGACGGTCCGCCCGGATACGACAGGCCGAGGATGTGCGCCACCTTGTCGAAGGCCTCGCCCGCGGCGTCGTCCTTGGTGCGCGCCAGCTCGACGAAGCGCAGTGGGGAGTCGCAGCGGTAGATCGACGAGTGGCCGCCCGACACGACCAGCGCGATGCAAGGCCAGCTCGGCGACTCGTGCTCCATCGTCGCGGCCCAGATGTGCGCCTCGATGTGGTGCACGGGGACGAGCGGCTTGCCATGCACCCACGCCCAGCTCTTGGCGCACGACAAGCCCACGAGCAGCGAACCGATCAGCCCGGGCCGCGTCGTCACGGCCACGGCATCGATCTCGTCCGGCGACACGCGCGCCTCCGCCAGCGCGGCGTCCATGACGGGCAGGATCTTCTGCAGGTGCGAGCGGCCCGCCAGTTCCGGGATGACGCCGCCGTGCCGCGCGTGCATCTCGGCCTGGCTGTGCACCACCGAGGAGAGGATGTGCCGTCCACCGCGCACGAGGGCGGCGGCGGTCTCGTCGCACGAGCTCTCGATGCCGAGGATCAGCGGCGCGGACCCGGCATCGGCCGATCCTCCCTTGGCGTGGTCGTGCATGGGCGCAGGAGAGGATCGTCGCGGGCGGCGCGGGGGACAAGGGCGCGCGCGCGTTCCAAGGCGCCCGGTCCGTGGAGCACGCCGCGGCGGGGGACGCGCGGGTGTCCTCTGCGTGCGTCAACGTCCTCCATGGGAGACTGGCGAGCGCCCGGCGCATTGGCTACAAGGCGATTTCAGCCAAGGACTTGCGGTCGCCACCCAGGCCCGCGCCCGGCTGGCACGGCATCTGCACCATCCGTTCGCGATCCCACCCTCCGCGCGCCTGCCCCGCGCGCCCGACCCCGAAGGCCTCCCATGCACAAGTTCGTCCTCTGCCTCGCCGTGCTCAGCTGCGTCGCCGTCGCCTACGGACAGGAGAGCGGTCCGGGCGCGCGCCTCGGCACCAAGGTCGAGCCCGCCGCGCCGCGGCAAGCCGACAAGCCCGCCGGCAACGCCACGCTGGATCGCGCGCGCCGCACCTTCCAGGCCGCCGACAAGAACGGCGACGCGCGCATCGAGCAGGCCGAGTTGGAGGCGGGGCGCTTGCGCGTGTCGGCCGACGAGTTCCGCCAGCGCGACCTCGACGCCAACGGCGCGTGGAACCGCGACGAGTTCACGCTTTGGTATCGCGGGTTGCTGATCAAGAGCGGCCAGAAGCCCGCCAGCGACCTCGAGGCCGAGGCGACGCGCGTCCTCGCGCAGCAACGCGCCAAGGTGGCGCCGGCCGCCCCCGCCGAAGCCCAGGATCCGGCCATGGTCGACCTCGCGGCGCGCCTGCAGCGCGCGCTCGACCACTTGGAGAAGCGGGCCTTGGCGCGCCAGGCGACCCGCGAGGACTTCGTCGCCGTGCGGCAGGCTTGGGAGGCGCGCCTCGCCTCGACGCAAGCCGCCGGCGACGAGGCCGCGAACGCAACGCTGCGCCAGAAGGTCGGCCGCGCGTTGGAGGACCTCGAGCGGCGGGCCCGCGACGGGCAGGCGACGCGCGAGGAGTACGCGCAGCTGCGTCAAGCGCTTTTGACACGCGCGCGCGCCGCCGTCGCGCCCGCCGCGCCGGCCACCGAAGGCGACGCGAGCCTCGAGGCGCGCTTCGCGCAGGCTCTCGACGACCTCGAGCAGAAGGCCTTGGCGCGCCAGGCGACGCGCGAGCAGTTCGGCGCCGTGCGCGAGATGCTGGCCACCCGCGCGCGCCGCGCCGCCAAGGCCGAGGGGTTGGACGACGCCGCTGCCGGGGAACTGCAGAGGGAGTACGAGCGCGCCCTGGCGCGCCTCGAGGAGCGCGCGCTCGCCGGCCAGGCGACGCGCGCCGAGTTCGCCGAGTTGCGCGCCACGCTGGTCGCCCGCGCCCGCCGCGCCGCCAACGGCGCGCAGGCTGGTGCGGCCACTGTCGGCGGCCAGCCTGCCGAAGGCCAAGGTCGCGCCGCCGCGCAGGCGCCGGCCACCCAGCCAGAGCCTGCTCCGGCGCCCGGGACCACGGCTGGCGCGGGTCGCGTGGCTCCGACTGCGCCCGCCGACGTGCCGGCGGACCAAGGGCGCCGCGCGGCGCAGGGCCAGCCTGACACGGCGCCGGTTGGCGCAACCGCGCCTGCCCAGCCCGCGCCTGCCCAGCCCGCGCCTGCCCAGCCCGAGGCCGCTCCCGCCGCGGGTGGCGCCGCCAAGGGCCGGAGCGCCAAGCCGGCCGACAAGGTCGAGGCTGCTCCCGCGCCCGTTCCCGCACCAGCTCCGGCTCCCGCCACCGGTGGTGACGGTGCACGTCCGGCTGCTCCCCCTGCAGGCCGCCCTGCGCCGCAGCCCAAACCGGACGGCGCGCGCGGCGGCTGAGCGTCCAATCGCGCCGGGTCGAAGCAGGGCGCTGCCTGCGCCCCGTCATCGCCCGGGAAGTGCCGCGGCCCTCGCCGCCTTGTAGCGCCGAGGGCCGCGTTCGTTCCCGAGAGTCTCGCCCGTTTCAGGCGGCAGCTTCGAGAGTTCCTTCCGCCGGGTCCCACAGGTACCCGTGTTCGAGTTGGCCGTCGCTGCCGGGGATCAGCACCCGCAGCGGGTGGTCCAGGTCGAGGCTGCAGCCGAGCCGCTCGAGCTCCTGGCGCGCCAGGCGCGCCTCGCGGCGATTGCTCGCCAGCTCGGATTCGAGTTCGCCGAGGTTCGCGCGCTTGCCGCGACGCTCGGCGGTGTTCTTGAGCTGGTCGATGGTTGCTTCCAGCGTCTCGATGGCCGCATTGCGTTCGCGCAGTTCGCGCGTGATCGAACGCAGGAGCGGGACGAGGCGATGGGCCCGAGCTTGGTCGTACTTGTGACGAGTCATCATGGGACTGCCTCCTTTGGCGTAGGGAGCCGGACCGAGTGGCCCCTCCGAAGCTGTTTTCGGTTCGGGAAAGCCCTCAACCACTGGAACCTTCGCACGGCCCCGACCTTGCGGTCGGACGAATGTCGCTCGCGCCTGCGCGCCAAGGACTTGCGGCGACACTTCGCACCAATGGGAGCACTTGGCCGACGACGCGAAATCCGCCGCCAGGCGTCCCAGGGCCTTCAGGTGACCTGGATCACCTCGACCGGACACTGGGTGCGCGCTTCCTCCAACTGCTCGGCCACCTTCGGGTCGCCGGCCTGCCGGAGGGCGTCGCCCTTGACGATGCAGGTTTCGCCCAAGGGCACGTGGAAGACCTCGGGGCAGAGGTCTTCGCACAGGTTGCAGGAAATGCAACCTTCTTCGATCCAGATGCGGCGCACGCTCATGAGCAGGGAGTGATCGGAAGTACCGCGTCAAATCCTACGCCAACGGCAGGTTTTTTGGAGCAGTTCCGACTCGGACAGGCGGCGCCGCGCGGATGGTTGCTAACCTGCGCGCTGGACGGGCCCCGCTGGGCCACGCGCCGGACGCCGAGCCATGCAACAGCCCTACGTCGAGATCACGCGCCGCGAGGAGTTCAGCGCGGCCCACCGCCTGCACAACCCGAGCCTGTCCGAGGCCGAGAACCGGGCTTTGTTCGGCATTTGCAACAACCTGCATGGCCACGGACACAACTACGCCTTCGAGGTCACCTTGGGCGGGCCGGTGCCGACCATGTCGGGCATGGTCATGGACCTCAACGTCCTGATGGGGATCCTGAAGGCCGAGGTCGTGCAGCAGCTCGACCACAAGCACCTCAACGAGGACGTGCCGTGGCTCGCCGGGCGCGTCACGACGGCCGAGAACCTCGCCGTCGCCATCTGGGATCGGGTCGCGCCGCACCTCGCCCGCCACGCGGGTTCCAAGCTCGTCAAGGTGCGCGTCTTCGAGAGCCGCGACAACTACGTCGAGTACCGGGGACAGACGGCATGAGCGGGCACGCGGGCGAGGGGCGCATGGAGGCGCTGGTGCGCGGCATGCTCGCCGAGCTGGGCGAGGACCCCGCGCGCCAAGGCTTGCTGCGCACCCCCGAGCGCGTGGCCAAGTCGCTGGCCGAGTTGACCTCGGGCTCGACGCAGACCGTCGCCGAGGTCGTGGGCGAGGGCGTCTTCGACGAGGACTGCTCGGAGATGGTCGTCGTCAAGGACATCGAGTTCTACAGCCTGTGCGAGCACCACATGCTGCCCTTCTTCGGGCGCGTGCACGTGGCCTACATCCCCGACGGCAAGATCATCGGCTTGTCGAAGATCCCGCGCATCGTCGACGTGTACGCGCGCCGGTTGCAGGTGCAGGAGCGCATGACGGTGCAGATCGCCGAGGCGCTGCAGGACGTCCTCAAGCCCGACGGCGTCGGCGTCGTGGTCGACGCCAGCCACCTGTGCATGATGATGCGCGGCGTGCAGAAGCAGAACAGCTCGACGACGACGTCGTGCCTGCTCGGGCGCTTCCGCGTGGACCCGCGCACGAGGAGCGAGTTCCTCGACCTCGTGCACGCCATCAAGCGCTGAGCGCGCGGCGCCGCGCTCAGGCGCGCGGATTGGGCACGTCGAGGTCGTCGACGTCGGCGCCCGCGGGCGCGTGGTAGGCGTTCCACACGACCTCGGCCACGTCCTCGGGCTTGTTCATCTTCGAGCGATCCCAGGTGCCCGGCACCTTGTCGAAGATGGTCGTGTCGGTGGAGCCGGGATAGACCGTGGACACGCGGACCTTCCTCGCGGCGAGGTCGAGCCGCAGCGCGTCGGAGAAGCCGCGCAACCCGTACTTGGAGGCGCAGTACGCCGTGTTGCCCGGGTACGGCTGGCGCGCCGCCAGCGAGGCGATGTTGAAGATGTGCGCGCGCTCCGACTCGAACAAGGCGTCTAGCGCCTCGTGCGTCACGAAGAACGGACCGTTGAGGTTGACCTCGATGTGCCGGCGCCACGTGGCGATGTCCATCTTGTCGAACGGCTTGATGTCGAACACGCCGGCGTTGTTGACGAGGACGTCGATGGCGCCGCCGGTGAACTCGACCGCGCGCCACACGGCGGCCTCGACCGATCCATGGTCGGCGACGTTCATCTGCTGCGCGCTGGCGGCGCCTCCCGCGGCGGCGATCTCCTTGACCAGCGCGTCGAGCTCCGACGAGGTGCGCGCGGCGACGGCGACCTTGGCTCCGGCCCGCGCGAAGCGCAGGGCGATGGCGCGGCCGATGCCGCGGCCGGCGCCGGTGACGAGGACTCTCAACTGGGTCATGGCGTGCCTTCCTGCGCGCGTCGGGCGCGCCCGACCAGTATCGGCGCGTCTGGCGCGGGGGCCAAGCCAAAACGGCCGCGCCATGCCGGCGCGCGGGCCTCAGAACGCCAGCGTCGAGCCCAGCACGATGAACTCGTTGTCGCTGCCCGCCTCGCCGTCGATGTCGATGTAGTTCAGTTGCCACTTCAGGTCGTGGCCGGCGACGTAGCGGTTCACGCCCAGGGACAAGGCCTCGCGCTGCTTGATCGCCTCGTCGTAGTCCTCGTAGCGCACGGCGGCTTCCCAGTGCTCGAGGAACACCCAGCTGGCGGTGAGGCTCCACGGCGTGCTGTCGCCTTCGAGGTCGTCGGGATAGAAGATCGGCGAGGTGTAGCCGTCGTCGTAGTCGACCACTTCGAACTGCAGGCTCCACGGGAAGGACACCAGCGCTGCGTCGGCGAGCACGGCGAGTCCGCCGCCGTCGAGCGAGTCGTCGTTGGTAAGGGCGAGTCCCACCGTCGCGGCCAGCTCGGCGGGCGCGCCGTAGGCGCCCTCGGCGTCGGGAGTGGGGCGTCCCAGCACGTCCCATTCGCCGCGCACCGACAGGCGCAGGTCCTCGGCGATCGAGTTCGCTCCGTTCTGCACCGCGTACGACAGGCGCGCGTCGCCCAGCGCCTGGTCGATGCGCACGCCGGCCTCGCGCGGCGTGAGGAGATAGGCGTTGCGCGTGCGGACGACGAACAGGTTGGTCGTCTCGGGCAGCAACTGCGTGCGCAGCAGCGGCGCGCGCAGGAGGCCCAAGTAGGCGGTCGCGCCTTCCCACGCGCGACGACCGATCCAGGCGTCGATCAAGTTGTCCTGCAGCCCGATGCCGCCGAAGTCGAAGGACACGCCCCAGGTGAACTCGCCCACCACTCCATCCACGCCGACGCGCACGTTCTCGAACGAGAACCCGGCGAACTCCTGGTCGGCAACGTCGTCGCCATCGGAGTCGATGACGGGTTCGCTGGACTGGGCGAACGAGGCGCGCAGGAAGCCGCTCCACGTGGGACCCGACCTGCTAGGCTCCTCGATCCGGCGTCCCAGGGCGGCCAGTTCGGCGTCGATGGCCGTCCAATCGGTCGTGTTCGATCCGGCGGAGGCGGGCAGGCAGGCTAGGGCGAGCGCGATGGTCGACATGCGGACTTCAGGATGCCCTTCGACCAAGTGGGAATCCATGGGCTAGCAAGGAAGGCGCGCGTCGCGCCATGGACGCGTGGACGCGTCCGCGAGGCTCGCTTGCCGACGATCGGCAGTCGGACTAGAGCGCGAAGCGCAAGCCCAGTCCGACGGAGCTGGCGTCGTCGGACACCTGCGCTGAAAGCCCCACGGACAACGCATCCGTGGCGTGGAAGCGCAAGGCGCCCCCGAAGTTGCTGGTCGCCTCCTCGAGTTCGACGCGCGCGAAGGACGCCTGAGCTTCGAACCGGCTGGAGACGAGCGCCCGAAGGCCCAGCTCCAGCGCCAGTCCGGTTTCGGTGTCGGATCGCGAGTCGAACGCCGCCAGGTCCGAGTCGAAGCTGGCGGACGCCAAGCCCGCGACGAGGTAGGCGTCCACGGTGGCGCCCAGGGGATGCCTCGCGCCCAGCCCCAAGGTCAACACGCGCGACTCGAGCGTGCCCGAGTCCTCGTCGATTCCTTCGACGACCACGTCCTGGCGGGAGATGCCGAGGCCGCCTTGCAGGAAGAATGACTCGCTCAAGGAGAAGGACGCGCCAAGGCTGAGCGCTTGCGCATCGTCGAACTCGGCGGACGACCCGCCCCCGAGGTCGGCGCGCTCCTCTTCGGGGCGCAGCAGGGCGAAGCCGAAGTCAACATGCGTGTAGCCGAGGCCCTCCGCGGTCGAGGGTTGCGAGGATGCGCTCGAGGCGAGGAGCAACACTGGAAGCGACGGCTGCATGGCGGGCTCTGCTTGGGATGGGCGATCGGCGGCGCGTCTCCGCCTGGAAGGAGGCTACGACTCGTCTCCGCCTCGCGCCAACCGCGGTCGCGCGCCGGCTTGGTCTCCTCCGGTCCATCCGCCTGCCAAGCGCGAGGGGGACCGCACCGCGCACGGTGCGATCCCCCTCGG
>JBEBCR010000101.1:0-3329 GCA_041157565.1 Planctomycetota bacterium
TGCAGCTCCGCCGTGGCGGCGACGAGCATCGGATACAAGAGGCACAGCGCCCGCTCCGCCTCGGCGTGCAATCCGATCGCCGCGCCGTACGACGCGATGGCCCGCGCCTCGTGGGGCTCGCGCCCGGCCGGATCCTGGATGGCGCGCCAGCAGGCGGCCGCGGTGCGGCCGGTGTGCTGCTTGCGCTCGTGCACGAGCAGGTGCAGCAGGTCGAAGAGCGGCAGTCCCTCGAACTCCGTCGTGCCCCAGTCGAGGAAGCCCAGCACGCGCCCCTCGGGCGTCGTCTGCACGTGCTTGCCGCGCAGGTCGCCGTGGTTGAGGACCAGCGGCAGGGGACGATCGCGCAGCAGCTCGAAGGCGCGCGCCTCGGCCTCGGCCAGCCAGCGACGCGTCGAATCGACCGCGGCGTGGCGGGCGACGATGGCGGCCGGCCGTCGCACGAGCCGCGCGTGCTCGCTCGCGTCGTAGCGCTCTAGTCGACGCGCCACGAGGCCGGCGAGGTGGCGCGCCGCGTCCAAGCAGGCGGCTTCGATGGCCGCGCGGTCGCGGCCCCACTGCGGCATGGCGTGGTGCGGCAGGCGCCGCTCGCACGACAGCCACAAGCCCTCGATGCGCCCGCCGTGCAGCGGCTCGGGGACGGGCAGGGCCGGGTAGCGCTGGCGCGCGTGGTGCAGGGAGCGCACATGCAGCTCGAGCTGCGGCTCGTTCTTCGGGCACAGCGGCAGGTGCAAGGTCCAGCGTCCGCGCGGATCGTCCGCGTCGCGGCCGGGGATGCTGGTGTGGACCACGGCGCTTTGGCCGCGCGTCGCCACGAGCGTCTCGACCCGCGGCCGCGGTTCGCCGGTGGTTCGCGCCAACGCGTCGAGGATGCGATCCAGGCGGCGCGGACGGGTCGCCGAACGGCGCGCATGGATGGCGAAGCTGGGCGCGAACCACGGGAACAAGCCCAGCGCATGGCCGAGGAGCTTGAGCTTGTTGCGGCGCTCGTTTGGGCCGATCGTCAGCCGTGGCCGATCCTCGTCGAGCGCGACCGCGTGGCTCCAATCGAAGGAGTGCGGGTACAACGCAAAGGCCTCGGCCGCGTCCCAACCGTCCTTCGCCAGCATCCGGCGGTACGAGCGCAAGAGGCGTTCCCCGCGCCGTGGATGCGCGGCGCTCGCCAGCCACGCGCCGGGCGACAGGCGCACGAACTCGCCGCGGCGGCCGAGGTTCTTCTTGTAGGCGAGGCGGTTGTCCGCGGTCAGCACGCATTCGTCGGCCGCGACGCGCAGCGCCTCGTCGATGCCGTGCGCATGCATGCCGTTCGCGCCCGGCAAGCCGTCCTCCTGCACGACCAGCGCGAAGCTGGCGTCGTCGAAGGGCAGGCGCGTCGCGTCGCCCGCCACGACACCGCGCACGCGCCCCGGCGAGTTCTCCGCGGCGCGGCGCACGGCGAAGCGCACGCGTTCCGGGGACGAGTCGAGGACCGTCACATCGAAGCCGTTGTTGGCGAGCGCGGTGATCGTGCCGGAAAAGGCGTTGCCGAGGAACAAGGCGGCGCCGCGCAGCTCGTGCAGCAGCGGGTGCCACGCTCCGCGTGCCTCGCGCACCAGTTGCATCAAGCGTTGGTTGTCGAGCTCGTCGAGCGACAAGAGCAGTTGCTCGAAGGCGGCGCGATACCCGGATCCCGCCGCCATGGCGGCGAAGAAGGGATCCAGCGAACCGGAGCGCAGCGGCCGTGGTTCGAGCGGCGAGCGCTCGCGTCGCAGATCGACGAGTTCCTCGTCGCCGGGATGGACGATGCCGCAGGCGCGACAGGCGCGTCCCGCGAGCAGGCGCGTGCAGGCGGGGCAGCGGAGGCCGGGCGCCACGGGTTGCGTGCCCGACCGCGCCTTGCCTCCTCCTCCCGACTCCATCGCACCATCATGACCCGCGTCCCCATGGAAGCAACCGCGCGCGGGATGGCGAGGCCGGCCCGCGGGGCTTGCGCGCTTCGTACCCGCTCTTCATCGACTGTTTTCCATCGGCGGCGGTCGGCGCACTACCATCCCGGCATGCGCATCGCCCTGCATCCCTTCGACGTCCACGACGATCCCGCCAGGAACGTGGCCCTCGTCGAGCGCGACCTCGAGGCCTGCCTCAAGGAGGGCGTCGAGCTGCTGGTGCTGCCCGAGTTGTGGATCAGCGGCTTCGCGGGCGACGCCGAGTCCATCGCCGCGCGCGCCTCGGACGACGAGCGGCGCCTGGCCGAGGTGCACGCCCACGCCGCGGCCTTGGGTGTCGCCTTCGTGGGTTCGACCTTGGCGAACGGCCGGCGCGCGCCAAGGAACCGCGCGCATCTCGCTGGAGCGCACGGCCTGCAGGCCTTGTGCGACAAGGCGCATCTGTTCCGCCTGACCGGCGAACCGCTGGCCTTCGAGCGCGGCGAGGCGCCCGGTCGCGCCGTCGACTGCGGCGCGACGCGCCTCGGCGCGGCGATCTGCTACGACCTGCGCTTTCCCGAGGTGGCGCGCGCCGCGTGGCGCGATGGCGCGGAGCTCTTGTGCGTCGTGGCGCAGTGGGGCCTGCCGCGCGCCAAGCACCTGCGCGCGCTCTCCATCGGTCGCGCGGTCGAGCTGCAGGGCTTCGTGGCCGCCGTCAACCGCGTTGGACAGTCGACGCTGGGCGGCAAGCTCGTCGAGTACGGCGGCGAGTGCCTGGTCGTCGATCCCGACGGCGAAGTGCTCCACGAGTCGCGCGGCCACGGCGAGCTGCGCATCGTCGACGTCGACCTCGAACTCGCCCGCACGCGCCGCCGCGAGCTGCCCGTCGCGCGCGACGACGCGGCGCGATCGTGGCAACCAGCCCCGCGCCCGCGCGAAGGCTCGAGCGAACGCTAGCCGATCCCGGAAACGCTCGGAGCCGGCCTCATCGACCGGCTCCTCGCGCTCTCTCTAGTCTCTCTCTAGTCCTCCCGCCGCCTTCGTCCTGGCGACGGGATGGTCGTTGGTCGTTCAGATGGGGCGCGGTGGGCGCGGGCGCTCCACGGGACGCTGCTCGGGTGGCCGCGGCTGCGGTTGCGGCACGGGCACATGCAGTCGAGTCGCCCCGGTGCCCGACGTCGCGAAGGCGCCGTCGCCGTCGAGCGCATGCAGCGTCGAACCATACTGCAGCCAAGCTCCTGGCAGGCCGGCAGGAACCCAAGCGAAGTCGGCGGAGCCGCGCGCGAGCGCGTGCAGGTCAAGCGTCGCGCGACGCACCAAGGCGCCTTGCACGGGTTCGTGCACCTCGAGCATCACGCCGACGAGTCGCTGCCGCTGGAAGGAGTAGCGCAGCACCTCGCCGGGTGCGACCGCGCGCACTTGCGCGGC
>JBEBCR010000102.1:0-5448 GCA_041157565.1 Planctomycetota bacterium
AGCACAAGGAGCTCGGGCGTCGCCAGCCAGCTCTGCTGCGCGATCTCCAGCTGCAGCTCCGAGGGCAGCGCTCGTTCCTCGAGCAGCGCGGCGCGCGCCGGTCGGCCGGGGACGAGCGGGAACTCCGCCGACAGGCCGGGGTGCTCCAGCTTGGCGCGGCCTTGGGCGCGCTGCGCTGCCGCCGCGGCGGCGACGAGCGCGCGCAGGCCTTCCAGTTGCTGGGCCTTGTCCGGCTGCACGAGCAGCAGGTGCTCGCTCCACTCGATCGCGGGGACTCCGAGCTTGCTCGAGAGCAAGACGCCCGACTCGCGCCGTCCGACCGAGGCGCCCAGCGTGCCGGCGGCGATGTTGCCGCGCACGGGCCACGGCGACTGCTTCTCCTCGCCCGCGTCCTGGTCGAAGGGCGCCCCGGCGCGCAGCGTCGGCAGCGCCTGCGCCGCGCGCGAGACGGCCGCGGCGTCGACCAGGGTCCAACCCTTGGCGTCGCCCTCGTCCGGGCGGGCGGTGGCGCGCACGCGCAGGATGGCGGCGCCACCCAACGCGGGCGAAGTGATCTGCGCGACGAGCTCGCCCCCCGAGGCCACGACGGCGGAGGTGGCGAGCTGCGTCGCCTGCACGCGCGGCAGCTCGAGCCGGCCGACGTCGGCGTTGCCCGCGTCGAACTCGTCCACGCCCACGAGGCGCGCCGCATCCAGCCAGGCGTCGATGCGCACGGCGCGCCCGCCCTCGAGCCGCGCGGCCGAGAGCGACAACACGGTGCCGTGGTTGACGGCTCCGACGCGCGGGCGGGCCGCGCCAGCGTCGGTGGCGATCTCGATGTCGAAGCCGGCGAGGAACGGCGTCGACTCGAGCGCGCCCAGCCGCGCGACCTGGCCGCCCAGCAAGCGGCGCTTGCCGCTGGCGGACTCGACCAGCTTGCCGTCGACCTCGAGGCGCGCCTCGAGCTCGATCCACAGCTGCGCCGACTGCGCCTCGAACTCGGCCCGGGCCTGGGCCAAGGCCTGCAGGGCGGCGGCGTCGCCTCGGCACAGGATCGCCCCGTCGAGCCGCACGACCTCGAACTCGCCCGCGGCGCGCGCGCGCGCCTCGAGCAACTGGGCCTGCTTGTCCCACGGCCAATGCGCCACGGGTTCCCCGGCGTCCGCGGCCTGCGCTCCCTCGCGCCACCAGGTCTCGATGTGGCGCGCAGGGAGCCACGGCGCCTCGACCGGACGCTCGAGGCACAAGGCGGGCGCGTCCACCCGGGTCCAGTCGGAGGAGACGGCCGCGAAGAGGGCGATGAGCATGGGGGCACCTCGGAGGGTCGGAACGCCCGCGGCCGACCGGCGGGGCGGACTCGCGACGCAGGGAGTCTAGTCCGCGCGGCGCGGCGCGGCTACGCGCTGGTGCATGCGGGCGGCGCTTTGTGTAGAAGGGGACGCATGGAGTCGCCTTCCGACAACGAGCCGCGCCTGTACACGCTGGCCCAGATCCAGCATGTGCTGAAGGTCGAGTTCGCCCGAGCCCGGCGCTACCGCTATCCGCTGTCGCTCGTGCACGCCTCGATCGACGGGCTCGCCGCCTTGCGCGAGCGCCAAGGCTTTGAAGGCAAGGAGGCGGCGTTCCAGGCCGTGGCGGCGCTGCTGCACGGCCTGACGCGCGCCAGCGACTGCGCCGGGCGCCTGCCCGACGACAGCTTCCTCGTCGTCGTGCCGCACACGGACGCCGCCGGGGCCGCGCGCCTCGTCGAGCGCATGCTCGAGGGCGCTCGTGGACTGCGCCTCGCCGGGGCGCTGGGCGCGGAACGCCTGACCTTGTCCTTGGGTCGCACCACCCTCGCGGGGGAGGAAGTTCCCTATCAGGACCAGCTGCGCGGCGCCGCCGAGCGCGCATTGCGCCGCGCTCAGGCCGAGGGCGGCGATCGCGGCCGCGACGAGCCGCCGCTGCCTTCCTGACGCGACGGCGTGCCGCGCCGGCTCGGACGGACTAGGCTCTATCCAGATGCGCATCCTGCTCGCCGAGGACGAAGAGACGATCGCCGTCACGCTGGGCGACGCCCTCGAGGCCGCCGGCCACGAGGTGCTCCACGCGTCCGACGGCCAGCGCGCCATCGAGCTCCTCGAGTCGTCGACGCGCATCGACTGCGTGGTGACCGACATCCGCATGCCGCGGCGCGGCGGCATGGAGGTGCTGGCGCGCTCCAAGGAGCTGGACGCCGCGCGGCCAGTGGTCGTCGCCACCGGCTTCGCCTCCGTCGACCAGGCGGTCGAGGCGATGCGCATGGGCGCGGCCAACTACGTGCAGAAGCCCTTCCGCAACGAGGCGATCGTGGCGCTGGTGGGCACCTTCGCGCGGCTCCTCGACCTCGAGCGCGAGAACGCCGGCCTCAAGGCCGCCGCCTCGGGCTCGCACAACCTCGCCGGCGTCGTGGGCGCCTCGGGGCGCATGGCCCAGGTCTTCCACCGCCTGCGCACCGTCGCGCCGGGCGAGGCCACGATCCTCGTCGAGGGCGAATCGGGCACCGGCAAGGAGCGCGTGGCGCGCGCCATCCACGCCTTGTCGCCGCGCGCCAAGGCGCCCTTCGTCGCCATCGGCTGCGGCGCGCTGCCGGAGACGCTGCTGGAGGCCGAGTTGTTCGGCCACGAGAAGGGCGCCTTCACCGACGCCAAGAAGGACCGGCGCGGCCGCTTCGAGCTGGCCCAGGGCGGCACGTTGTTCCTCGACGACGTCGACGACCTGCCGCTCGCCATGCAGGTGAAATTGCTGCGCGTCCTGCAGGAGCGCGTGGTCGAGCGCCTCGGCGGCGAGTCGAGCGTGCCGGTCGACTTCCGGCTCGTGGCGGCCACCAAGGTGCCGCTCGCCGCGCGCGTCAAGGAAGGACGCTTCCGCGAGGACCTCTACTGGCGCCTGCACGTCGTGCCCATCGTCCTGCCGCCGCTGCGCGAGCGCGTCGGCGACGTGCCGATCCTCGCCGCGCACTTCCTCGAACGGCACGGCGCGGGCCGCCACCACATCGCGCGCGCGACGATGGAGGCGCTCGAGCGCCACTCGTGGCCGGGCAACGTGCGCGAGCTCGAGAACGCGCTGTTGCGCGGCATGGCGCTGGCGGGAGGACGCGCGGAGCTCCTGCTCGAGGACTTGCTCGACGGAGTCGAGCAAGTCGAGCTCGATGCCACGACGCGCACCTCGTCCGCTTCCGCGTCGCCACTCGCTCCGGCTTCGGACTCGTCGGCGGGCGGATCCTTGGCCGCGCGGAGCGTGCCGACGCACGCCCCGGACGGCGCGCTGCTGCCGCTGCGCGAAGTCATGCACCTGCACGAGCGCGAGCACTTGAAGCGGGCGCTGCTCGCCACCGGCGGACGACGCCAGCAGGCGGCGCAACTGCTCGGGATCTCGCGCAAGGTCCTGTGGGAGAAGCTGCGCGAGCACCAGATCGGCGTCGACGAGGAGCCGGCGTGAACTCGCGCGCCCGCGACGGCGCCCACGCCATCGACGCGGAGGGCGGAGTGCTCGTGGTCGCGGACCTGCACCTCGATCTCGCCGACGCGCGCGGCTGCGACGAGTTCGCGCGCGGTTGCGACGCGCTGGAGGGGATCGCCCACCTCGTCGTGCTGGGCGACCTGTTCGACGCGTGGGTCGGACCCGCGCACGCGCGCCTGCCCGCGGCGCGCACCATGCTGGAGGCCTTCGCGCGCCTCGCCCGGCGCGGCGTCGTGGTGCACCTCGTGCACGGCAACCGCGACTTCCTGCTCGACGAGGACGCGCTGGGTGGATGCGGCGCGCGCGTGCACCCCGACCACCTGCTGGTGCGCGCGCGCGACTCCGCCATCCTGCTCGTCCATGGCGATCGCGAATGCACGCGCGACCGCGCCTACCAGCGCCTGCGGCGCGTGCTGCGCAGCCCGCTGGTGCGCGCCTTCGCGCGGCGCGCGCCGTTGTGGGCGACCTTGCCCTTGGCGCGCCGACTGCGACGCGCCTCGATCGGCGCCGTGCTGAAGAAGCCCGCCGAGGAGAAGTCGATCCAGCCCGCGGCGGTGCGCTCGCGCGCCGCCGCGCACGGCGCCTCGATCGTCGTCTGCGGCCACGCGCACGAGTGGCGCGACGTGGACCTCGGTTCGTGCCGCTGGATCGTGCTCGACGCGTGGGGCGCGGGCCCGCGCGACGCCCTGCGCATCGACGCCGGGGGCCTCGCGAGCGTCCCCGCCCCGCGCGCGTGACGGACCACCCCGGCCTGTGGCATAGTGGGAGGCGATGATCATCGCCATCGATGGCCCCGCGGGGGCCGGCAAGAGCACGGTGGCGCGCCGCCTGGCGCGCGAGCTGGGCCTCTTGTTCCTCGACACGGGCGCCTTGTACCGAGCGGTGACCTGGTCGGCGCTCGAGCGCGGCGTGGCCCTCGACGACGCGGCGGCCCTGGGGGCGCTGACGCGCTCGCTGGCCTTGTCCTTCGACTCCGGCGGGCGCGTGCTCGTGGATGGCGTCGCCGGCGAACCGCACATCCGCTCGCCCCAGGTGACGAAGAACGTCTCCCAGGTGGCGGCGCACCCGACGGTGCGCGCCGCGCTGCTGCCCTTGCAGCGCCGCTTCGCCCATCCGCACGGGCTCGTGGCCGAGGGGCGCGACATGGGCACGGTCGTCTTCCCGCACGCCGACCTGAAGGTGTTCCTCGTCGCCTCGGTCGAGGAGCGCGCGCGGCGGCGCGCCTTGGAGGTCGGGGAGCCCGAGTCGCAAGGACGCATCCAATCCGA
Source organism: Planctomycetota bacterium (assembly GCA_041157565.1). Taxonomy (GTDB): domain Bacteria; phylum Planctomycetota; class UBA1135; order UBA1135; genus SXXH01. Next base: position 4,728 of record JBEBCR010000102.1, read on the forward strand.
GATCGAGCGCCGCGACCACCTCGACGCCACGCGCGAGGACGCGCCGCTGAGGAAGAGCGACGACGCCATCGAGCTCGACACCGACTGCTTGTCGCAGGACGAGGTCGTCGAGCGCCTGCTGCAGCTGGCGCGCGCCGCGCGCGTCGGCGGATCTCTGCGCCACGAGGCGTCCTCCTGATGTCGGGCTCGGGACCGGAGGCGACGGCCAAGGAGCAGCGGGCCGCGCCCGCGCGCGCCGAAGCCGCGGATGCGCCCGTGCGCGTCGACATCACGCCGACCTACCGCGCCTGCAGCTTCGGCGCGCGCTGGTTCTGCCGGCTGTACCACCGCGTGCGCGTCGAAGGCCTCGAGCACGTGCCGCCGCGCGGACGCGTGCTGCTCGCCAGCAACCACGCGTCGTGGCTGGACATCCTCCTGCTCGGCGGGCTCGTGCCGAGGCACGTGGCCTTCGTGGCGCGCGACACGCTGGCCGATTGGCGCTGGCTTGGATGGACGATGGAACAGTGCCGCGCGATCCTCGTGCGGCGCGGCGCCGGCGACCGGGGCGCGCTGCGGGCGATGGTGGCGCACCTCGAGGCGGAGGACTGCGTGGCCATCTTCCCCGAGGGCACCCGCTCCAAGGACGGCCGACTGGTCGAGATCAAGGGCGGCGCGTTGATGGCGGCGCGCCTCGGTCGAGCGCCGATCGTCCCGGTGGGGATCGAAGGCGCGCACCGCGCCT